>JBQGEH010000280.1:0-1980 GCA_052039515.1 Nakamurella sp.
GGGTGCTGCGATGAACCTCGTCGTCGTCGGAGCCGTCCTGGGCGGGCTGGCCGGGCTGGGCCTGCTGCTGGCGGTCGCCTCGTCACCGCCGCTACGCCGGCTGACCCTGGCGGACCGGATCGCGCCGTACCTGGCCGACGCCCCGCCGCCGTCGCGGCTGTTGGCGGCACCGGTGCCCACGGGGCCGGCGTCGGTGCTGCAGCGGCTCTCGGTGCCGCTGCTGAAGGACCTGGTCAACCGGCTGGACCGGATCGTCGGTGGACAGGTGTCGGTGCGACGCCGACTGGCCGCGCTGAACTCGCCGCTGACCGTCGAGGACTTCCGCGCCGAGCAGGTCGTGTGGGGTGCCCTCGGCCTGCTCGGCGGTGTCGGCGCCGGGGTGCTGGCGCTGGTCTTCGCCGACGCCAACCCGGTCGGGGTCGGTGTGCTCGTGCTGCTCTGCGCGGTGGTCGGCGTGCTGGCCCGCGACCAGTGGCTGACCCGTCAGGTCCGCACCCGCGACGCCGAGATCCTCGCCGAGTTCCCGGTCGTCGCCGAGATGCTCGCGCTGGCCGTCACCGCCGGCGAGGGACCCAGCGGCGCCATCGAACGCATCACCCATCTCGCCCACGGTCCGCTCGTCGAGCAGCTCGGCGGCATCCTCGCCGACACCCGATCCGGCACACCGTTCCTTGAAGCCGTCACCGCCGTCCGCGACCGCACGCGGTTGGAGCCGTTCGCCCGGTTCCTGGACGGCATGGCCGTCGCCATCGAACGCGGCACCCCGCTCGCCGACGTGCTGCGCGCCCAGGCCGCCGACGTCCGCGCGCTCTCCAAGCGGCAGCTCATGGAGGCCGGCGGCCGCAAGGAGATCGGGATGATGGTGCCCGTCGTCTTCCTGGTGCTGCCGATCACGATCGTCTTCGCCCTGTATCCCGGCCTCGTCGCCATCACCACCGTGGCCGGCTGACCGCCGTGCACCGCCCACCCGGAAGGACACCCATGTTGACCCGCGCCCAGTTGGCCGTCACCCGCGTGACGCTGACCCTGCTCACCGGCCTGGCCGGCCTGATGGCCGTGACCGCCGCCCGTCGTGACGCCGACCCCGACCACGACCGGGGTGACGTCCCGGGCTGGGTCATGATCACCCTGATGACCGCGATCGTCGTGGTCGGTCTGCTCGCCGTCTTCCGCGGTCAGGTCACCGACGCGGTGAAGTCCGCGTTCGACTCGATCAAGTAGCCCGGTGCCGTTCCGGGCGCCGGAGCGGGACGGCGACCCCGCCGACCGGGGTTCGGCGGTGGCCGAGTTCGTCATGGTCGGCGTGATGGTCGTCCTGCTGTTCTTCGCCGTCGTACAGGGCTGCCTGTGGATCTACACCCGGCACCTGCTGTCCTCGGCGGCCGCCGAAGCCGCCCGGTACGCGGGGCTGTCCACCGTGTCGTCGTTCGACGTGACCGCCAAGGTCGCCGATGCGCTCGGTGACGGCCTCATCGGCGGCGTCCGTGACTCCCTGGTCTGCACCGGTACGGTCGACGTCCGGACGACCGAGGTGCGCTGCACGGTCGCCGCTCCCGGACTGGTCGGACTGCTCGACGGGGTGCTGCCGGAGGTCACCGCGGTCGGGCACGCCGCCCGGGAGGGGATCACCGGATGAGCGGCCGCCACCGGGCACGGCGTCCCGACGCCGATGAGGGCCGCGCCGTGCTGGAGTTCATCGTGCTCGGGGTGCTGGTGATGATCCCGGGGCTCTACATCGCCCGGTCCCTGCGCACCGGCCAGGCCACCACGTTCGCGCCCGCCCCGGCCGCCCGCGACGCCGCCCGGCTGCTGGACACCGCGCCCAGCGCGACCGCCGGGGAGAGCCGCGCGTTGGCCGCCGCCCGACAGACGCTCACCGACCAGAGCCTGGACGCCACCGGCGTCCGGCTGCACTACGTCGCCACCGGCGCCGACTGCGCCACCGCCCCGGCCCGCCGGCCCGACCTCACCCCCGGCGCC
>JBQGEH010000281.1:0-2720 GCA_052039515.1 Nakamurella sp.
GACGGCGACGCCACGACGTCGAAGACCGTGGTGGCCCCGCCGACGACGTCGGACGCGACCGGCATCCGGCCCTCGCCCTCGCCGCCGGCCATCCCGATCGGGGTGGCGTTGATCAGCAGGGACGGCCGCAGCGCGCCGAGCTCGGCCTGCCACCCGAAGCCGTACTGCTCCGCGACGGCCTGACCGGTCGCCTCGTTGCGGGCGACCACCGTGCCGGTGGCGAACCCCGCGTCGTGCAGCGCGGCGACGACGGCCTTGGCCATGCCGCCGCTGCCGAGCACGACGACGTCGTCGTTGCGGTCGACCTGGTGGGTGGCCAGCAGCGACGCGATGGCCAGGTAGTCGGTGTTGTAGGCCTTGAGGTGCCCGTCGGTGTTGACGATGGTGTTCACCGACGCGATGACGGCCGCGGACTGGCTGAGCTCGTCCAGCATCGGGATGCACTGCTCCTTGTACGGCATGGACACCGCCGCGCCGCGGATCGGCAGTCCCCGGATGCCGCGGATCGCGTCCTCCAGGTTCGCCGGGGCGAACGCCTTGTAGACGTAGTTCAGGTCCAGCTCCTCGTAGAGGAAGTTGTGGAACCTGGTGCCGTGGTTGCTCGGCCGCGCGGCGAGCGAGATGCAGAGCTGGGTGTCCTTGTTCAGGGTGCGTGCCATGCGGGTCATTCTGACCCGTGGGACCGACATCGGCGTCCCGGGCTCAGGACGCCCAGGGCAGGGGCGCGTCGCCGAGCCGGCGCAGCGAGGCGGTCAGCTCCCGGCCGTCCGCGGTGCGGACGAGGCAGGTGGCCCAACCGCCGAGCGCGTCGGAGGGGATCGGTGCGATCACCGGCTGCGAATCACCGGTGAAGGCCGCGTAGACCGGGGTCTCGACGGTGAGATCCGGGATGCCGGACAGGTCCTGCCGACCGGTGGCGGCCGCGACCAGGTCCACGCAGCCGGCCGCGAGCTCGTCCTGGGTGTCGGCCGCGCCGGCGTCGAGGTCACGGCGGCCGAACGTCTCCACGCTGTGGTGCTCGGTGCAGGGGACGGTGACCGCGCTGTCCGACCCGGCCTGGGTGCGCGAGCACGACGCGAACTCCGGCGGCGGACCGGACCCCGGCGGGGCGGCGGCGAGCGGCCGGTCCAGCACGCTCTGCGTCGGCCCGACGACGCAGGCGGTCCAGCGCTGCCCGACTGCCTGCTGGCGGGCGTCGGGTCCGGCGAGACCCAGGTCGATGTCGAGCTGCGGGTCCCACGGGGCGAAGCCGTCGCCGGTCAGGCTCCACCGGTCGACCAGCTCGTCGATGCACCGCCGGACGACGTCGTCCGAGGTGCCGTCGGCCGCGTCGTCCACCAGCACCACCTCGGCGCGGTGCGCGTCGTGGCAGCCCACGGTGACGACGGTGTCGGTCGGCACCGGGGCGCCGCGGTCGTTGACGCGGGCCCGCGGCACCCCGTCCCGCAGGCAGTCACCGACCGCGAGCGGCGCGGCCGGCGGTTCCGCCGACGCGACCCCGGCGACCCGGGACGGGTGCAGCACCCGCGGGACGACCAACCCGGCGAGCAGCGCGACCAGCAGCACCAGCGCCCCGGTGACCCGGCGGTCCATCTCAGGCGGCCCAGGGCAGCGGTGCGTCGCCGATGTGCCGCAGCGACGCCGTCAGCTGCCGGCCGTCGGCGGTGCGGAGGCCGCAGGTCGACCAGCCGGCCGTCCCGGACGGCAGTGGCGAACTCTCCTCGGTGGCGACGCCGTCGACGACGGTGAACGTGGTCGCCGCGACGGACAGCTCGCCGTCGTCGAGCACCCCGGGCCGGCCGGTCGCCCGGGCGACCAGGTCGCGGCAGCTGCGGTCCAGCTCGTCCTGGGCGGTGGGGGCGTCGACGAGATCACGGCGGCCGAACGTCTCGGCGACGTGGGGGAGCGTGCAGTCCACCGCGACCGCCGACCAGGTGGTGCCCGCGGCCGACGCGGCGCAGGAGCCGTGTTCGGGGGCGAGATCGGCGGCGTCGAGGCCGGTGAGCGGGCGGTCCAGCGGACCGGACGCCACCCCGGCCGTGCACGCCACCCAGCGCTGGCCCGCGTCGCGCTGCCGGTCGTCGGGCGCGACCAGCGACACCTCGATCACCAGATCGGGCCGCCAGCCGTCGGCCGTGGCTCCACCCGGGCTCGGCGTGCTGACGGTGCACAGCCGGATCATCTCCACGATGCGTTCGCCCGCCGTCCCGGCGCGATCGCCGCCGTCCACCGGCGGCAGGTCCGGCTCGACCCGGACGACCTCCCCGGCGTGGGTCTGGTCGCACCCGACGACCGTCAGCGTCTGGCTGGTCGTGAGCTCGCCGTCCGTGGTGAATCCGTAGGACGGGGTCTCCTCGCGGATGCAGTCACCGACCACCGGGGCGGGCGACGGGGCGGTGGGGGCGGCGGCGCCGTCGACGGTGGGCGGGTGCAGCAGCCGTGGGACCAGCAGCGCCGCCACGATCGCCAGAACGAGCACGAACGCCCCGCCGGCCCGACCGCTCATGACCGCACGGTACGCGGAGCTCAGGCGCCCCGGATCCCGGCGACCAGCCGGGCGTTGGCGTCGGACCAGGCCCGCACCATCGCGGGCCCGCCGTGACCCTCGTCCTCCTCGACGATCAGCTCGCTGCCGGGCCAGGCCCGGTGCAACCGCCAGGCGGTGACGACCGGGCCGCTGACGTCGCGACGGCCGTGGATGAGCACCCCCGGGATGCCCG
>JBQGEH010000282.1:0-3928 GCA_052039515.1 Nakamurella sp.
AACGACGACGTCGACATGCGCCACTACGGCGGGCTGTGGCGGCTGATGCCGATCACCTTCGGCACGTTCACCCTCGGCTACCTGGCCCTGATCGGCTTCCCGTTCCTGTCCGGCTTCTACTCCAAGGACCCGATCATCGAGGCCGCGTTCGAGGGCAACGGCGATCCGGTCCGTGGCTGGCTCCTCGGCGGCGCCGCCCTCATCGGCGCCGGCCTGACGGCCTTCTACATGACCCGGCTGATGCTGATGACGTTCTTCGGCGAGCAGCGCTGGAAGGGGCAGCGGTCCGCCGACGGGCACGACTACCACCCGCACGAGTCGCCGGTGACGATGACCGCGCCGATGGTCGTGCTCGCGATCGGTTCGGTCGGTGCTGGTGCGTTCCTGGCCGGCGGCGAGCGGCTCGCGCACTGGCTGACCCCGTCGGTGGGGGAGTTCGAGGAGCCGCACCCGGAGATCCTGCCGCCGGTCGTCATCACCATCGCCACCCTGGTGGTCATCGCCCTCGGCATCGCCGTGGCGTGGCTGCGGGTGGGCAGCCGCCCGGTCCCGGTCACCGCGCCGGCCCGGGTGCCCGCGCTGGTCCGGCTGGCCCGCGCCGACGTGGGCGGCAACGTCGTCAACGAGACGCTCTTCGCCCGCCCCGGCATCGCGCTGACCAGGACCCTCACCGACCTGGACACCTCCGCGGTCGACCGCACGGTCAGCGGCTCCGGCACCGTGCTCGCCGCGTTCAGCGCGCGGGCCCGCCGCACCCAGACCGGCTTCGTCCGGTCCTACGCCCTGTCGATGCTCGGCGGCACCTTCCTGGTCGCCGGCGCCCTGCTCCTGGTGAGGTTCGTGTGACGAGTCCGGCGCTGTTGCTGGTGGTCCTGCTGCTCCCGCTGCTGGGCGGGGTGGTCGTGGGCTCGATGAAGGCCGCCCCGGCGGCCACGGTCAAGACCGTCGCCCTGGGTGTCTCGCTCGTCGAGCTCGTCGTCGTCGCGCTGATCTGGGCCGGCTACACGCCGGCCGCCACCGGGTACCAGTTCGCCTCCTCGGTGGACTGGATCCCGGCGCTGGGCATCGGCTTCTCGGTCGGCATCGACGGGGTCGCGCTGGTGATGATCGCGCTCATCGCGGTGCTGGTGCCGATCGTGCTGGGCGCCTCCTGGGAGGAGCGGCTGCCCGCCGGGCGCACCATCGGCGGCTACTTCGCGCTGCTGCTGGTGCTCGAATCCACGATGATGGCCGTCTTCGCCGCCACCGACGTCTTCGTCTTCTATGTCGCGTTCGAACTCATGCTCATCCCGATGTACTTCCTCATCGGCGCGTTCGGCGGCCCGCGGCGCACGTACGCGGCGACCAAGTTCTTCCTGTACTCGCTGTTCGGCGGGCTGATGATGCTCGCCTCGGTCATCGGGCTGTACGTGACCAGCAAGAACCACACGCCCACCGGCGTGGGGACGCTGGACTGGGCCGAGCTGCGCGCCATCGCGAACCAGATCCCGGAGTCGACCCAGCTGTGGATCTTCGCCGGGTTCGCCATCGCGTTCGCGATCAAGGCGCCGCTGTTCCCGCTGCACAGCTGGCTGCCCGACGCCGGCGCGGAGGCCCCGGTCGGATCCGGCACCCTCGTCGTCGGTGTGCTCGACAAGGTCGGCACCTTCGGCTTCCTGCGGATCTGCCTGCCGCTGCTGCCCGCCGCGTCGGCGAAACTGGCGCCGCTGATCATCGCGCTGTCGGTGATCGGCATCTTCTACGGCGGCATCGTCGCCGCCGGCCAGCAGGACCTCAAGCGGTTCGTCACCTTCACCTCCATCGCCCACTTCGGCTTCATCGCGATGGGCGTCTTCGCCTTCACCAGCCAGGCCATGAGCGGCGCGGTGTTCTACATGGTCGCCCACGGCCTGGCCACCGGGCTGCTGTTCCTCGTCGTCGGCATGCTCACCGCCCGCGGCGGA
The DNA here is from genome assembly GCA_052039515.1 of Nakamurella sp. Lineage (GTDB taxonomy): Bacteria > Actinomycetota > Actinomycetes > Mycobacteriales > Nakamurellaceae > Nakamurella. The sequence goes on from JBQGEH010000282.1 coordinate 1,944, forward strand.
TCCCGGCTGGTCGGTGACTACGGCGGAGTGTGGAAGGTGGCGCCGCTGCTGGCCGGGATGTTCCTCATCGGGTCGCTGGCCACCATCGCGCTGCCCGGGACCAGCTCGTTCGTCGCCGAGTTCCTGGTGCTGCTGGGGACCTTCGCCACCCAGCCGGTGTGGGGGGCCATCGCCACCGTCGGCATCGTCGTCGCCGCCGTCTACATGCTGTGGATCTTCCAGCGGACGATGACCGGCCCGGTCCGCGGCGCCGGCGTGCTGCTGCCCGACCCCGACCTGTCGCTGACCAAGACCGGACATCCCGTGGCGCTGACCGGCGCGCCGGCCGGCGGCGGCGTGGCGACCGCGCCGGCGCCGACCGCCCGGCACGCCGCGGTGCTCGACGAGGAGGAGGCGCACCAGGAGAACGCGCACGGGGCCGATCCGGTCGCCGCGGTGCGCTCCCGGCTCCGCTTCGGCGACCTGCGCCCCCGGGAGATCGCCGTGCTCACCCCGCTGGTGGCGCTCATCCTGCTGCTCGGCGTCTACCCCAAGCCGGTGCTCGACGTCATCAACCCGACCGCCGCCCAGATCGTCACCGACTCCGGGCACAGCGACCCGGTCCCGGCCATCGAAGGAGCCAACCCGTGACCACGGTGACCCTGGCCGCCCCCGTCTCGGTGACGCCGATCAGCGCGCCCGGCATCGACTACGGGGCGATCCTGCCGATCCTCGTCATCCTCGGCGCGGCCTGCCTCGGCGTGCTCGTCGAGGCGGTGCTGCCGGCCCGGCAGCGCTACGCCGCGCAGGTCACGCTGTCGGTGCTGGCGATCGTCGCCGCCGGAGTGGTGACCGTCCTGCAGGGCACCGGCGGCCACTACGCGGTGACCCTGGCCGGGGCGCTGTCCATCGACCAGGCCACCTACGCGATGTGGGGGGTGCTGCTGGCGCTGGCGCTGGCGTCGGTGCTGCTGATGGCCGACCGCACCGCCGAACCCGGTGGGGCGTTCGTCGCCCAGGCCGCGTCGCTGGCGACCGTGCGGGAGCGGGCCCGCACCCGCACCATCGCGCCGATGCAGACCGAGGTCTTCCCACTGGCCCTGTTCGCCACCGGCGGCATGCTCATCTTCCCGGCGTCGGCCGACCGGATCACGCTGTTCGTCGGCCTCGAGGTGCTGTCGCTGCCGCTCTACCTGATGTGCGGGCTGGCCCGCCGGCGCCGGCTCATCTCGCAGGAAGCGGCGGTCAAGTACTTCCTGCTCGGCGCGTTCGCCTCGGCGATCCTGCTGTACGGCATCGCCCTGCTCTACGGCTACGCCGGCAGCCTGCGCTACGCCGACATCGGGTTGGCCACCCAGGCCGGCGGCCGCACCGACGCGCTGCTGTTCGGCGGCCTCGCGCTGCTGATGGTGGGCCTGCTGTTCAAGGGATCGGTCGGGCCGTTCCACACCTGGACGCCGGACGTCTACCAGGGCGCCCCGACGCCGGTCACCGCGTTCATGGCGTCGTGCACCAAGCTCGCCGCATTCGCCGCGATGGCCCGCGTCCTGTACTCGGCCTTCGCGCCGTCGGTGTGGGACTGGAAGGGCACCCTCTGGGGGGTCGCCATCGCCTCCATGCTGATCGGCGCGATCCTGGGCATCACCCAGTCCGACATCAAACGGATGCTCGCCTACTCCTCGGTGGCCCACGCCGGCTTCCTGCTGCTCGGCGTGATGGCGCTCACCAGCGACGGCGTCACCGGGACACTGTTCTACCTGCTCACCTACGGCTTCGCGACCATCGGGACGCTGGCGCTGGTGATGCTCGTCCGCAACGCCGACGGCGAGGCCACCCAGGTGTCGCAGTGGGCGGGGCTGGCCCGGCGCTCGCCGTGGGTCGCCGGGCTCATGACGCTGTTCCTGCTGTCGTTCGCCGGTATCCCGCTGACCAGCGGTTTCATCGGCAAGCTGACGGTGTTCAGTGCGGCGATGGAGCAGGGGATGGGGCCGCTGGTGGTGGTGGCC
>JBQGEH010000283.1:0-1993 GCA_052039515.1 Nakamurella sp.
GGTCCGCTCGCCGGGCGCGGTCACCTATCAGGAGCCGGATGCCGCGATCGCCGGGTACACCGCCGCGGTGCAGGAGGCCGGTCGACGCATCCGCCGCGGTGAGCTCGACAAGGTGGTCATCGCCCAGGAGCTGCGGGCGACGACGGGGCGGCCGGTCGACGAACGATTCCTGCTGCACCATCTGGCGCGGCGGTACCCGGACTGCTGGACGTTCGCGGTGGACGGGCTGGTCGGTGCCACCCCTGAGCTGTTGCTGCGGCGCCAGGGGGCAACGGTGACGTCCCGCGTGCTGGCCGGGACGACGTGGCACGGCCGGGCCGAGGTGACCGGCGGCTCGCTGGGGACGGCCAAGAACGTCGCGGAGCACGGGTACGCGGTGCGGTCGGTGGCGGAGGTGTTGTCGACGGTGTGTGACGACCTGACCATCCCGGACCCGGAACCGCTGGTGCTGGCCAACCTGACGCATCTGTCGACGACACTGGTCGGCACACTCCGGGCCGGAGCCGCGGGCGAGGGCGCCCCGTCGGCCCTGGCGCTGGCGGCCGCCCTGCATCCCACGGCCGCGGTCGGTGGGGCCCCGACCGAGGTGGCGCGGGCCGTCATCCGTGAACTGGAGCCCGCAGGACGCGGCCGTTACGCCGCACCGGTGGGGTGGATCACCGCCGACGGCGACGGCGAGCTGGGCATCGCCCTGCGCTGCGCGCACGTCGACGGTCACGACGTCCGGTTGCAGGCGGGCTGCGGCATCGTCGCCGAGTCCGATCCCGGGACCGAGGCCCGGGAGGCCGCGGTCAAGATGATCCCGATGCGGGACGCGCTGGAGAACCGGCTGCACTAGGCGGTGGCGGCCCGAGACGCCCGTAGCGGGCGAGGCAGTGCCACAGGAGTTTCAACGTCTGCGAATCGACCGTGCCGGTCCACCGGGCCCGCGCCAGATCCGGCGGCGTGAGCCGACCATCCACGGCGAGGCCAGCGGCCATGGTGACAATTTCCTGGCCCCGGTAGTCGGCGTGATTGGCGAGGGTGCCGACATCCAGCGCGTACCCGCCGTGGCACTCGACCGGGATGCCCTGGGCGGCGGCGGCCATAGACAGGGTCCACGACCAGCGCCTCGACGTCTCCGGGAACGACGACACCGCCATGGACGTGGGCTTCGACGTAGCGGTCGAGCGGGTCCGGCATCGGCGCACTGGCCAGCAGAGTAGAGGAACCCATCGATGCAGAGGTGCCGAAAGCTGTAGGCCCGAGAGCACTGTCGGGGTAGGCGAAGGTCGCCCGAGCGAGCACTTCCCGCCGCAGCCGCAGGTGGCAGGAGCCGAACCGGGGGGCCGGGCCGTAGGGGTCGTCGTCCAGTGCGAGCGCGCCGTAGACCGGTCGGTCGACCGGCGGGGCGTCGTCGTAGGCGCCGTCGAACAGACTCGATTCCCACCGCCAACGGTCGCCGCCCGGACGGGCGGTCAGTCCGCCATTGCTGGTACCGGTCACGAACTGGGACAGGTACCGACCGCCGTCGAGAATCGAATCGAGCGTGGTGCGCCCATCGGCGGACCGGTGGTCCGGATGAAAGTGCACGCAGATCCGCCTGTCTCGTGGCACCGCCGGACCCGGCACAGCGCGCGCTTGTACGACACGCAGTGCAGTCGTCACCCGAGCCTGGAGATCCATTCCGCCGACGATGACACCTGAGGCATCCCAGCGCAGCTAATTTGCTGTCCGCCTCTGTTCGGTGGTGGGTCGTCATCGGCTGCTGCTCTCGCGAGATGTTGTGGTGCAGGGCCGGTTTCGGGTGGGTTCCAGTGTCGGGTGTGTGGTCGGGTGTAGGTGCGTCCGAGGGGGGTGGTCCAGTGGTGGTCGCCGTTGGGGGTGCGCCGGAGCTGGTAGCCGCCGGTGTCTTTGGCGCGGTGGTGGCGGCGGCACAGGACGGCCAGGTTGTCGGCTGACGTGTGGCCGCCGATCGCTTGGCCGGGGTGGAACGGTTCGCGGTGGTCGATGT
>JBQGEH010000284.1:0-3194 GCA_052039515.1 Nakamurella sp.
GGACGCCGGCCGGGGAAGGTGGGTCGGGGGGCGCCCGCGCGTGCGCCGGTCCGTCAGGGTCAACGCGGGAGCGGGCCGGTTCGTTCCCGGCCGGACGCGCCGAGCATCGCCGGAACCGCTCGATCCTAGCCGACCGGCGGCCGTACCGACCGCGGATCGGCGGCGCGGGCCCGGTGCCGGCGGACCGCGGCCCGGGTGGCGCAGCGCACGGAGCAGTACCGCTGCCGGCCGTTGCGGGTGACGTCGACGACCCCCGCGGTGCACCCGTCACCCGGGTCGCGCCCCGCGGCACAGCGGCCCAGCCGGTGCATGCCCCGGGTGGTGAGGTGCAGCGCGGTGCCCACACAGAACACCGCGGCGAGGACGTCGGGCAGCGGGCGGCCGTCGTCCCGGTAGTGCAGGTGCCATCCTTCGCCGTCGTGGTCGGTCAGTCGCGGGTAGGCCGCCACCGCCGCCATCTGGGCGTTCAGCAGGTCGGCCCGCCGCGGGTCGTCCGCGTCGACCACGGTGAGCCAGGCGTCGACGACCTCCCGGGTGCGGGCGTGGTCGTCCGGCTCGGCCGGGAACGTCATCGTCATGCCGAACGTCCGGGTCCGCGCGACGATCCCGGCGCGGTCGGCCGGCCAGTCCCCGGCCAGCGAGGCGGCCAGCAGCACGGCGTACTCGCCGTAAGGGTTGAGATGCACAAGACCATGACAGCACGGTGGAGGCATGGACACCTCATCGAGCACCGGACTGCGTCGACCCAGCCCCGTCCACGAGCACGGCTGGACCGTGGTCTCGGCGCACCCGACGTCGACGGGCTCCGTGCTCTACGTCCGGTGCGGCTGTGGCGCCCGCCGGGTCGACCTGGGCGACGCGGGCGGGATGCCGCCGCGTGCGGTGAGTCGGGTGGTCGGCGGCCCGGGTCAGAACAGCCCGTCGGGCCGCGTCGTCGACGGGCCGAGATCCCCGCTGCGGTGATGGCTGCGGCACAGCACCTGGTAGCGCACCCGGTCGTCGGACGGGTCGCCCGCGCCGGGCTCGCCGACGTCGGCCACCAGCACGGTCGACCCGGTGCGGGCGACCACGCCGTTGACGACCCGGGCGTTGAAGCGGCCCGGCCGGCCGCACCAGCACAGCACCTCGACCTGCAGCAGCTGCACCTCGTCGGCGAGTTCGAACCAGCGGGCCGAGCCGGGGAAGAGCCGACCGCGGAAGTCGGTGGCGATGCCGAAGCCGTACACGTCGACCTGCGCCTCGTCGGCCATCCGGCACAGCTGTTCCACCTGGTCCGGGGTGAAGAACTGGGCCTCGTCGACGATGACGTAGTCCACCCGCACGCCGCGCGACCAGTGGTCGCGGATGAGCGCGGCGAGATCCATTCCGTCGTCGACCTCGACGGCCGGTCGGACGAACCCCATCCGGGACGAGATGACACCGGGCTGGGTGCGGTCGAGCTTGATCAGCAGCAGTCCGTGGCGGCCCTGCCGGGTGAAGTTGTGGTCCATCTGCAGCGCGAGCGTGGACTTCCCGCAGTCCATCGGGCCGTGGAAGTACTTGACCACCCCGCGCAGCGGCAGCGCCCGGCGGGAGCCGGCCGCAGGCACCTCTGACAGCGCGCCGGCATGCTCGTCCCCGCGCCACACCGCCGGCGGGACGGCCGGGGCGGCCGGTGCGGGAGGGACGGGCGCGGACATCCGGGACACCTTACGTCGCGTCCCGGGCGGCCCGACGCCGCAGCACGTCGTGGGCCAGGTCGGGCCGGTCGGTCACCAGGCCCTGCACCCCCAGGTCGAGCAGCCGGTCCATCTCGGCCGGGTCGTCGATCGTCCAGACGTGCACCTCCAGACCCAGTCGCTGGGCGGTCCGGATGAACCGGGGGGTGGCGACCGGGACGCCCTTCAGACTGACCGGGACCTGGGCGGCGACCGCCCCGGGGAACCGGCAGCGCACCGGGAGGTGTCGGGCGCGGGCGGCCAGCCGGGCCACCTGACGGGGTCCCAGGGACAGTGCCGCGGCCGGTCCGAGCCGCCGCCGCAGCTCGCGGAGCCGGGCGTCGGAGAACGAGGCCAGACAGACCCGGTCCAGCGACCCGGTGCGGTCCAGCAGGTCGGCCAGCGGTGCGACCGCGGCGTCGGACTTGGCGTCGATGTTGAACAGCGCGTCCGGGAAGTCGGCGAGCAGGTCGTCCATCCGGGGCACCGGCTCCCGGCCGGCGATGCGGGCGCGGCGGACCTCGTCCCAGGTCAGCGCATGGATCGGCCCGCGCCGGTCGGTGACCCGATCCAGCACCGTGTCGTGGAAGGCGACCAGCACGCCGTCGGCGGTGGCGTGCACGTCGGTCTCCAGGTAGCGCACCCCCTCCGACAGCGCCCGCTCGAACGCGGCGGCGGTGTTCTCCAGGCCGGCCAGGGTCCCGGTGTGCCACCCGCGGTGGGCGAAGACCCGGGGTCGTGGACCGTCCAGGAAGGCGCTCATCCGGCCAGTCTGCCGGTCGGCGCGCGTGTGTCGGTGCGACCGCCGCCCGTCCGCGCGTCCTACCGTGGCGGCATGCGACGCAACGCCCCCACCCGGTGTGAGTGGTGCGGCCGTGAACTCCCGGTGCAGGAGGGACTCGGCCGCCGCCGCCGGTACTGCGCGCACGCCTGCCGGCAGCGGGCCTACGAGAACCGCAACGCCTCCAACCGCGGTGACCTGCCGGTGGACGCGGTGGTGCTGACCGCCGCCGAAGCCTCGGATCTCGCCGATCGGCTGTACCAGATGCGGTGCGCGGCCGAGGATGTCGCGACGGCCGTGGGGGAGCGGGTGACCGGGCGCGAGCTCGCCGGACTGGTCGCCGCCATGATGGACGCGGCCCGCGACGCGGAACGGCTCCGCTGACGGCCGTCCGCCGTCCGGGTTCCAGGATTCACCCGATTCCCGCCGCGCGTGACGCAGGTCACGGGGTTAGGGTCGGGGAGTCGGGCGCCGGCATGTCCCCGGGCTCCAAGCAACAACCGCTCTCGCGGAGTTCCGGACCTCCGGGTCCGGAGCCGCGTTGAGCCGCCGGTCCGAGGCGACTCGGCGCCCGACCTCAGAACCCCGGTCGATCCCTGTGCGAGGCTGGATCCGCACGCGTGCGACGAGGGGAGGGACCGATGACCCGTAGAGCGCTCGTGACCGGGGCCGGCAGTGGGATCGGCGCGGCCTGTGCCCGGACGCTCGCGGCCCGC
>JBQGEH010000285.1:0-5848 GCA_052039515.1 Nakamurella sp.
ATGAGCGACATCCCGTCCGGCAGGGCGGCCTCCGCGGCGGCCCAGCCGCCCGTCGTGTCGTGGTCGGTGATGGCCAGGACGTCCAGACCGGCCCGCGCCGCGACCGCCACCAGGTCGGCCGGCGAGTCGGTGCCGTCCGAGGCGTCGGAATGGGTGTGCAGGTCGATGCGCATTGTTCACATCCTGCCGCAGTGCGCAGCGGGTACCGTGCCTTGCGGTGTCGGGCGCGGGACGCGGCTCCGGCACCGGACGGCCCATTCCACCCGCACGTCCGGAGGTGACGCGATGGCTCTCGGCTTCGAACCGCCACACCTGAAGATCAAGCTCCCCGCCGTCGTCACGCCGGGCGCGGCCAGGAGCAAGCGCGTCGAGCCGCCCGCGGCGCCCCCGCCGGCGGACGGACCGGCCGCCATCGTCGACTGCGCGCCCTACCTCGACGGCGTCCGGATCCCCGGCTGCGGCGACCCGTACGTGGCGCTGCAGGCGGTGCGCCACGCCGGTCACGGCTTCGTCTGGGTGGGTCTGCAGGAGCCGACCACCGAGGACATGGCCGCGGTGGCGTGGACCTTCGGCCTGCACGAGCTGGCCGTCGAGGACGCGGTGCACGCGCACCAGCGGGCCAAGCTGGAGCAGTACAAGCAGTCGCTGTTCGTGGTGCTCAAGACGGTGCGTTTCGTCGAGCACGAGTCGCCGACCGCGGCCAACGAGATCATCACGACCGGCGAGATCATGGTCTGGGTGGGCGCGGACTACATCGTCACCGTCCGGCACGGCAAGCACTCGGGTCTGGCCGGCCTGCGCGCCGAGCTGGAGGCGGACCCGACCCGGCTCGCCGGCGGGCCCGCCGTGGTGCTGCACGCCATCGCCGACCGCGTCGTCGACCAGTACCTGGCGGTCGTGCAGGCCGCCGAGGACGACGTCGACGAGATCGAGACCGCCGTGTTCTCCCCCGGCTCGAAGGTCGGGATCGAGCAGATCTACCTGTTCAAGCGGGAGATCCTGGAGCTGCGCCGGGCGACCGCGCCGCTGGCCGCGCCGCTGCACCGGATGGCGGAGAACCCGAACCCGTTCATCCCGGCCCACGTCCGGGCCTACTTCCGGGACGTCGAGGACCACCTGTCGCAGGTGACGGAGCGGGTGGCGACCTACGACGAACTGCTGTCCGCGCTGGTCAACGCGGCGCTGGCGGAGATCTCGATGCAGCAGAACGCCGACATGCGCAAGATCTCCGCGTGGGCGGCGATCGCGTTGGTGCCGACCGCGGTGGCCGGCATCTACGGCATGAACTTCGACTACATGCCGGAGCTGTCCTGGACGTTCGGCTACCCGATGGCGATCTGCATCATCATCGGGATCTGCCTGCTGCTGTACCGCGCGCTGCGCAAGCGCGGCTGGCTGTGACCCCGGGTCAGCCGCGCTGGCCGAGCTCCATCTTGGCCAGCAGGGTGCGGGCCTGCTCCGCGGTCTGCGGGTTGCACAGAACGTCGTAGCGCTGCGCGACCACCTGGGAGGACGAGGTGTAGTCGCGGCGGCCCTTGGTCACCGAGTAGCCGAGCAGACCCATGGCCACGCCGAACAGCGCACCGATGGCCACGCCGACCACGATGAGCAGCAGCGAGCCGCCCTGCACGGTGGAGAACAGCCCCATCAGCAGACCGACGAACAGACCGAACCACGCTCCGGACGCGGCACCGGCGGCGGCCACCTTGCCTCGGGTGAGCCGGCCGGTGACCCGCTCGACCAGCTGCAGGTCGGAGCCGACGATGGTGACGTCCTCGACGGCGAACTCCTGGACCGCGAGGTACTCCACGGCGGCCTGGGCCTGCGCATAGTTCGGATAGGCGGCCACCGCGAACCCGGTCGGCGGGGTGGGCATGGCCATCGCGCGGGCCTGGGCCCCGAACGTCCCTGGTGCAGTCATCTGGAAACCCTCTCTCGCACGCTGTCGTCATGGTCCCATACGGTCACCGACGACCGGCCGGTGCCGATCTGTTGTCGATTCCGGGAGACCCCGTACGTCTACCCCACGAGGGACCGCGACCGGCGGTTCCCGGATGTGGCGAAAGGAACGTCGATGCCGAAGTACTTCCTGGGGCTGGCCGAGACCGAGGAGCCCTACACCGAGACCGGATCCGCCGACTTCGACGAGGTGATGGCCGCCCACCGCGACTTCAGTGCCGCGGTGGCGGCCGCGGGCGGCACGGTCGTCGCCGGCGAGGCGCTGCCGCCGGCGGCGACCGCCACCTTCCTGCGCGGCACCCGCACCGACCGGGTGCACCGCACGGACAACCCGCTGCCCGAGGTCAAGGAGGTGTTCGGCGGGTTCTACGTCATCGACGTCCCCGACGACGCCACCGCCCTGAGGTTGGCCGAGCAGTGCCCCGCGCCGTTCGGCTACGTGGAGCTGCGGCCGGTGTGGGACATCGGCTGACCACCGACGCGACACCCGGTCCCGACGCCCGGGCGGCGGCCCGCGACGCCGCCGCCCGGGCCGGCCGGGAGAGCGCGGGTCGGGTGCTGGCGGCGACCCTGCGCGCGACGGGCGACCTGGACATCGCCGAGGAGGCGACCGCGGACGCGTTCCTGCTGGCGCTGCAGACGTGGCCGCGCACGGGTGTGCCGCGGTCGGTGGACGCCTGGCTGATCACCGCCGCCCGGAACCGGGCGGTCGACCGGATCCGCCGCGCCCGGACCGGCCGGCGCGCCGTGATCACCGCGGCCGGCGGCTGGTCGGCGACGACCGCCGGGCCGGACGCGATCGCCGAGGCCGCGCTGGTCGGCGACGACGAGCTCCGGATGGTCGTGCTGTGCTGCGACCCGCGGCTGTCCGTCGACGACCGGGTGGCGCTCACCCTGCGGCTGTCCTGCGGGGTGACCACCGACGCGATCGCCGCCGGCTTCGGGGTGCCGACCCCGACGATGGCCGCCCGCCTCGCCCGCGCCCGGGGCAGGTTCGCGAAGGCCGGCCCGCGGCTGGAGCTCCCCGACGACCGCACGGTCGACGAGCGGCTGCCCGCGGTTGCGGTGGTCGTGCACCTGGCCTTCACCCTCGGCCACACCGCGGCCGCCGGCGCCGACCTGACCGACGACGCGCTGGCCGACCGTGCCCAGTACCTGGCCACCGTGCTGCACCGGCTACGGCCGGCCGACCCGGAGCTGACCGCCCTGCTGGCGCTGATCCTGCTGACCCGGGGCCGGGCCGGTGGGCGGACTGCCGACGACGGCGTCCAGGTCCTGCTGCCGGACGCGGACCGCAGCCGGTGGGACCGGGCGCTGCTGGACCAGGGCGTCGTCCTGGCCGATCGGGCGCTCGCGGACCCGGCCGCCGGGGCGCTGACCCGCCAGGCGGGCATCGCCGCCGCCCACGCCCGGGCCGCGGACTGGGCGTCGACCGACTGGGACGCCGTCCTCACGCACTACGACGCGCTCCTCACGCTGGCGCCCTCGTACACCGTCGCGGTGGGCCGCTGCGTGGCCCTGGGCGAGCGGTACGGCGCCGCGGCCGGCCTCACCGACCTCGACGAGGTGCTGGCTCTGGGCGGCCTGGACAGCTACCCCTACGCCGCCGCCGCCCGGGCGTACCTCGTCGAGCGGACCGGCGGCGACGCATCGGCCGACTGGCGGCGGGCCGCGGCCCTGGCCCGCACCGACGCCGAACGGGAGCACTTCACGGGGCGGGCCGACCGCCGGGCGGACGGGCCCGGCACGCCCCCGCCGTAGACTGGGCGCATCATGCTGCCCTCCGTCGACGCCGTCCGCGCTGCCCTGGCCACCGTCAAGGATCCCGAGATCCGGCGTCCGATCACCGATCTGGACATGGTCGACCGCGTCGAGGTCCGCCCCGACGGCGTGGTCGACCTGACCGTGCTCATCACCATCGCCGGCTGCCCGATGAAGGACACCATCGAGCGCGACGTCACCGCCGCGGTCCGCGCAATCCCGGGCGTCACCGGGGTGGCGTTGTCGTTGGTGCCGATGACCGACGCGCAGCGCGACGAGCTGCGGGTCAAGCTGCGCGGCGGGGCCACCAAGGACATCCCGTTCGCCCGGCCGGAGTCGCGCACCTCGGTGTACGCCATCGCCTCCGGCAAGGGTGGCGTCGGCAAGTCGACGGTGACGGTCAACCTGGCCGCGGCGCTGGCGGCCCGGGGCCTGTCGGTGGGTGTGCTGGACGCCGACGTCTACGGCTTCTCGGTGCCGCGGATGCTCGGTGTCACCACCCGCCCGACCCGCATCGGCGACATGATCCTGCCGCCGGTGGCGCACGGCGTCCGGGTGATCAGCGTCGGGATGTTCGTCGAGGGCAACGCCGCGGTGGTGTGGCGCGGCCCGATGCTGCACCGCGCGCTGCAGCAGTTCCTCGCCGACGTGTTCTGGGGCGATCTGGACGTGCTGCTGCTGGACCTGCCGCCGGGCACCGGCGATGTCGCAATCTCCACAGCGCAGCTGATCCCGGCGACCGAGATCGTCGTCGTCACCACCCCGCAGACCGCCGCGGCCGAGGTGGCCGAACGGGCCGGCGCGATCGCGCTGCAGACCCGGCAGAAGGTCGTCGGGGTCATCGAGAACATGTCCGGGCTGGTGCTGCCGGACGGTTCGACGCTGGACGTCTTCGGCAGCGGCGGCGGCCGGCAGGTCGCCGATTCGCTGACCCGGGCCACCGGGACCGCGGTGCCGCTGCTCGGGCGGGTGCCGTTGGCCGTTCCGGTCCGCGAGGCCGGCGACGCCGGCACCCCGATCGTGCTGTCCGCTCCGCAGGACCCGTCCGCGGTGGCGTTGGCCTCGATCGCGGCGACGCTGGCCAACCGGGCCAAGCCGCTGACCCGGGTGCCGCTCGGCCTGTCGGTCGCCGGACGCTGACCGGCGCGGGGGGGCCTCCCGCCTGTCGTCCTTGACACCGTCCGGCCGCGGCCGGGAAGCTGTTGCGGAAGACGAATCCGGTTGTGCTGAGCGCAAAGGACGCCCGTTGCCCGGTTCCGACGGTCCCGCCCCCGGCACCCGCGTCCGGCTGTGCGCGCTCACCGACCTGCCGACCGGTGAGGGCGTGCGCTTCGCCTCCGTGTCGCCGCCGGTCGCCGTCTTCCACACCGACGACGGCGAGGTCTTCGCCATCGACGACACCTGCACCCCTCAGGACGCGTCGCTGGCCGACGGCTGGCTCGAAGGTTGCGCCGTCGAGTGCCCGCTGCACGCGTCCACGTTCGACCTGCGCACGGGGGCGGTCGACGCCCCACCCGCCAAGTACGGAGTGCGCACCCACGCCGTCACCGTGCCCGACGTCGGCGACGTCTGGGTGGAGCTGTCGACCGAGGAGCCCCGCCTGCCGCCCGGCGTGTCCCGGTGAGCGTGCGCTCCGTCGTGGTCGTCGGGGCGAGCCTGGCCGGCCACGCCACCGCGCGGGCGCTGCGCGACCAGGGCTTCGACGGACGGCTCACCGTCGTCGGGGCCGAACCGCACCGGCCCTACGACCGGCCGCCGCTGTCCAAGGAGTTCCTCACCGGCGCCCTCACCGCCGCCGATCTCACCCTCGAGTCCGACGACGAGAACCTCGAGGTGTACGGGGTTCTCGGTCGTCGGGCGGTGGCGTTGGACGTCGGCGCCCGCACCGTGACGCTGGACGACGGCCGTCTGGACGACGGGGACGCGGTCGTCGTCGCCACCGGGTCCACCGCGCGCCGGCCGGCCGCGGCTCCCGCCGGCCTGCTCACCCGGCGGACCCTGGACGACGCCGTCGCGCTGCGCGCCGCGCTCGTCCCGGGCGCCCGCCTGGTCGTCATCGGCGCCGGGTTCGTGGGCGCCGAGGTGGCCGCGACCGCCGCGGCCCGGGGGCTGGACGTCACGGTGGTGG
>JBQGEH010000286.1:0-1530 GCA_052039515.1 Nakamurella sp.
CACCCGGGGTTCACGTGCGGGGTTGTGAGTTCACCCCGCGGCTGCCCTAGCCTGTGCCTGACCAAGCCCATCTCCTGCGGAGCCTCTCGTGCGCCTGCGCCTCACCCCGCGCGACACCTCGTTCTTCGACCTCCTGGCCGCGTCGGCGGCGCACCTGGTCACCGGAGCCAACCTGCTGGCCGAGCTGCTGGGCGCGGACCGCGCGACCCGCAAGGCGCTCGCCAAGCAGATGAGCGAGGCGGAGCACCTCGCCGACGAGGCGACGCACTCGATCATGCGGCGGCTCAACCAGACGTTCGTGACCCCGTTCGACCGGGACGACATCTACGGCCTCGCGTCCGCGCTGGACGACTGCATGGACTTCATGGAGGAGGCCGCCGACCTCATCGTCCTGTACAAGATCGACGAGCTGCCGCCGCGGGTCGCCGACCAGGTGCAGGTGCTGCAGCGCTCGGCCGAGCTGACCGCCGACGCGATGCCCCGGCTGCGCTCGATGGAGAACCTCGCCGAGTACTGGGTCGAGGTCAACCGGCTCGAGAACCAGGCCGACAAGTCGCACCGCAAGCTGCTCGCGCAGATGTTCGACGAGATCACCGACCCGATCCTCCTGATGAAGCTCAAGGAGGTCGTCGAGAAGCTCGAGGACGCCGCCGACGCGTTCGAGAAGGTCGCGAACATGGTCGAGACCATCGCGCTCAAGGAGTCCTGAGCCCCGGTGGAACTCGCGCTCGTCGTGGTCGTGGTCGCCCTGGCCCTCGGCTTCGACTACACCAACGGCTTCCACGACGCCGCCAACGCGATCGCCACCTCGGTGTCGACGCGCGCGCTGACGCCGCGGGCCGCGCTGCTCATGGCCGCGGTCATGAACTTCACCGGCGCCCTGCTCGGCACCGAGGTCGCGGAGACGATCGCGACCTCGATCGTCGACCTCGGCGACGCGTCACCGCACCAGGCCCTCGTGGTCGTGCTCTGCGCGCTGGTCGGCGCGATCGTGTGGAACCTCATCACGTGGTGGTTCGGCCTGCCGTCGTCCTCGACGCACGCGCTCATCGGCGGCCTCGTGGGTGCCGGCCTGGCCGGCGGCCTGATGATCTACGGCTCCGCGATCGTCGACAAGGTCGTCCTGCCGATGGTCTTCTCGCCGCTCATCGGGTTCTTCCTGGCGTTCCTCGTGATGGTCGGCCTGCTCTGGCTGATCCGGAACGCGTCCCCGTCGCGGACGACCCGCCGGTTCCGCCTGGCGCAGACGGTCTCGGCCGCCGCGATGGCGCTGGGCCACGGCCTGCAGGACGCGCAGAAGACCATGGGCGTGATCTTCATGGCGCTGCTCACCGTCGGCTGGGCGGACCCCGACGGCGGCATCCCGCTGTGGGTCAAGCTCTCGGCCGCCGCGGCGATCTCGCTCGGCACGTACTCCGGCGGCTGGCGCATCATGCGCACGCTGGGCCGGAAGATCATCGAGCTCGACCCGGCCCGCGGCTTCGTCGCCGAGTCGGTCTCCGCGGTGGTGCTGTACGTCAACGCGTTCGC
>JBQGEH010000287.1:0-1663 GCA_052039515.1 Nakamurella sp.
CCGTCGCCGCTGTTCATCTGTCCGGGTCCACCGGTCCACGCGGTCGGGTGTGTCGCCCTATTTCCGCATGCCTCCGCCCCGGAACCTGGCAGAGGAAAGCCGGCCGCGCTCGTGTGGAGCGCGATCAATTCGGTTGTACTCACCCTGATTCAGGCCGCACCACAGCACGACCCCGGTCAGGGCAACCCGACAAGTGTGCCAGACAACGGGGGGCCTGTTCAACCCGGCGATCTTGATGTGGGCCACTCCACCGACCGGCCCGGCGTGTTGTCCACAACGACCGCCGTGGGCTGGCGGGCCCGGCCGACGGCTTCCTAGCGTTCGGCCCGACCGGCACGCCCCGCTCCCGCGGGCCACGCCGAACCGGCCGGTCCAGCGAAGGAGTCCCCCTGTGCGCCCGTTTCCCGCCCCCCGCCACCCGGCCGATCGTCCCCGCCGCCCGCACCGGGTCCGGGCAGGCCGCGCGGCCGCCTCGGCCCTGCTGGGCGGCGCCCTCCTCTGCGCCTGCGCACCGGCCATCTCCGGTCTGGCGGCACCCGGCAGTGCCGTCGAGGCGACATCGGGGTCCCACGCCGACGACCCGCTCACGACCTCGGCGCCGTCGGTGGTCACCCCGACCCCGAGCAGTTCCCGTAGCTCGGCCACCGCCCGGACCTCCGCCACCCCGGCCCGCCCGTCCACCCCGGCCTCGTCCGCCATGCGCGACACCAGCCCCATGTCGGACGCCGCCCCGCCTCCCGCCGGGTGGTCGATCATCGCGCCGGCCGGCCTGCAGTCCTGGGAGACGATCCCCGGCGACGACGTCTCCTGGGGCTGGCGCTCCGGCAACTGCGTCGTCGTGGTGTCGGCCCCGCAGAACCTTCCGGAGATGACCGACGAACGCTTCGCCCGGGCCCACGCGAAGTACACCTTCACCGCGTTCACCGCCGAAGTGGACCCGACGATGACCGACACGGGCGAGGCCCGGGGCCAGGAGATCGATCCCTTGCGGGTCAGCGACCCGACCAGGGTCGAGCCACCCGCGGTCCATCTGCAGCTCAGTGGATTCCGTTTCGAGTTCCCGACCATCGGGGTGACGGACCAGACCTACTCGTTCGTCACCCAGGGCGGCGGCCAGGGTCTCGCGGTGTCCGTCGACTGCACCACCGCCGACTTCACCGCCCGCTACGACAGCGAGATCGCCCCGCTCATCAGCGATCTCGGTGTCGACACCGGGATCTAGACCGGCCTCCGCGCCGGGGTGGTCGGTTCAGCGGGTGGACGTCTTCAGGTACACCCGCACCGCCAGCGGGATGAAGACCAGGAGGAAGCCGACGAGCCAGATCAGCGTGTAGGTCACCGGGTTCTGCAGGGACCAGACGTCAGGCACCGGAAGGCCCGGGGCGGTGTTGCCGAACAGGTTCCGGGTGGCCTGCACCAGGGACGAGATGGGGTTCCAGTCGGCGATCGCTTTCAGGACGGACGGAAAGCCCTGCGTGGGAACGAAGGTGTTGGCGATGAACGTCAGCGGGAAGATCACGATGAAACTGGCGTTGTTGAACGCCTCCGGGGTCCGCACCAGCATCCCGAACACCGCCATCAGCCAGGAGATCGCGAACCCGAACAACAGCAGCAGGACGTATCCCAGGATCGCCTCCCCCACCGAGGACGTGATCCGCCACCC
>JBQGEH010000288.1:0-14162 GCA_052039515.1 Nakamurella sp.
CCGGTTCATCGCGATCGCCAGCGTCTCGTGCGCCTCGGCGGAGATCGAGCCGTAGCTCATCGCGCCGGTGACGAACCGCTTGACGATCTCCGACGCGGGCTCGACCTCGTCCAACGGGACGGCCGGACGGACCCCGGTGCGCAGCGAGAACAGCCCGCGCAGCGTGCCGCCCTTGGTCGACAGGCTGTCGACGGTGTCGGTGTAGCGGCGGAAGATGCTCTCCTGCTTGGACCGGGTGGCGTGCTGCAGCAGGTACACCGTCTCCGGGTTGAACAGGTGCAGCTCACCCTCGCGGCGCCACTGGTAGTCACCCCCGGTGGGCAGCTTCCGGTGCTCCAGCGCCGCGTCGTTGGCCGGGAACGCCAGCGCGTGCCGGGTGGCGACGTCGGCGGCGATGACGTCCAGCCCGGACCCGCCGGTCGGCGAGAACGTGCCGGTGAAGTACTCGTCCAGCACCGACTGCTCGAGGCCGAACGCGGCGAACACCTGCGCCCCGGTGTAGGAGGCGACGGTGGAGATGCCCATCTTGCTCATCACCTTGAGCACGCCCTTGCTCAGCGCGTACACCGTGTTCTTCACCGCCTTGGACGGCGTCACCTGCGGCCCGAGCGCCCCCGCCTGCGCGAGCTCGGCGGCGGTCTCCAAAGCCAGGTACGGGTTGACCGCGGCGGCGCCGTAGCCGAGCAGCAGCGCGACGTGGTGCACCTCGCGGGCGTCCCCGGCCTCAACGACCAGGCCCACCTTGGTGCGGGTCTTCTGCCGCACCAGGTGCTGGTGGACGGCCGAGAGGACCAGCAGCGACGGGATCGGCGCGAGCGTCGCGTCGGAGTCGCGGTCGGAGATGACGATGATGCGGGCGCCGGCGGCGATGGCCGCGTCGGCGTCCCGGCGGGCCTGCTCGATGGCCGCGGCCAGTGCGGCGCCGCCCCCGGCCACCTCGTACAGGCCGGACACGACGGCGGCGGCCAGCCCCGGCATGTCACCGTCGGAGTTGACGCCGATCAGCCGGGCCAGGTCCTGGTTGTCGATCACCGGCAGCGGCAGCACGATCGTGCGGCACGACGCCGGGGTCGGCTCCAGCAGGTTGCCCTCGGGGCCGAGGGTGGCGGCCAGCGAGGTCACCACCTGCTCCCGCACCGCGTCCAGCGGCGGGTTCGTGACCTGCGCGAACAGCTGGCTGAAGTAGTCGAACAGCAGCCGGGCCCGGGCCGACAGCACGGCCTCGGGGGTGTCGGTGCCCATCGAGCCGATGCCCTCGGCGGCGGTTCCGGCCATCGGGGTGAGGAGGACGCGCAGGTCCTCCTCGGTGTAGCCGAACACCTGCTGGCGCTGCAGCAGGTCCTCCGGATCGGGGTGCGGCAGCTTGCGCTGCGGCAGGTCGGCCAGCGCGATGGTGCCGGCGTGCACCCACTCGGTGTAGGGCTGCTCGGTGGCCAGCGACGTCTTGATCTCGCCGTCGTCGAGCACCCGGCCCTCGACGGTGTCGACCAGGAACATCCGGCCCGGCTGCAGGCGGCCGCGCTCGACGACCCGCTCCGGCGGGATCGGCAGCACACCCGACTCCGACGCGAGCACCACGGTGCCGTCCTCGGTCAGCCACCAGCGGCCGGGGCGCAGGCCGGTGCGGTCCAGCACCGCGCCGAGCATCCGGCCGTCGGTGAAGGTGACGCAGGCGGGGCCGTCCCACGGCTCCATCAGGCAGGCGTGGAACTCGGCGAAGCCGCGGACCTTCTCGTCCAGCGTCGGGTTGTTCTCCCACGCCTCCGGCACCATCATCATCACCGCGTGCGGCAGCGACCGGCCGGACAGGTGCAGCAGCTCCAGCACCTCGTCGAAGGACGCGGAGTCCGAGGCTCCGTCGGAGCAGATCGGGTAGACCCGCGACAGGTCGCCGGGGATGAGGTCGGTGGCCAGCAGCGCCTCCCGGGCCCGCATCCAGTTGCGGTTGCCGCGGACGGTGTTGATCTCGCCGTTGTGCGCGATGAACCGGAACGGGTGGGCCAGCGGCCACGCCGGGAACGTGTTGGTGGAGAACCGCGAGTGCACGATGGCGATCGCGCTCTCCATCCGGACGTCGGTCAGGTCCGGGTAGAACGCGGGCAGCTGCTCGGTGGTGAGCATGCCCTTGTAGGTGATGGTCCGGCTGGACAGCGACGGGAAGTACACCTCGCAGCCCTCGGCCGCGGTGCGGTGCTCGATCTGCTTGCGGGCCGGGAACACCAGCCGGTCCAGCGCGAGCCCGGCCGGGCGGACGCCGTCGGCGCCGGCCTCGGCGGCCAGGAACAGCTGCTCGAAGACGGGCATCACGTCCAGCGCCATCTGGCCCACACCCGCGTGCACCGGGACGGTCGGGACGGTGCGCCAGCCCAGCAGCTCCAGACCCTCCTGCGCGACGATCTCGGCGATCAGGTCCTTGGCCGCGGCGCGCTGCGCGGCGTCGCGGGGCAGGAAGGCGATCCCGGCGGCGAACGCACAACCGTCGGCACCCTCGGGGGTCTTGGGCAGGTCGAACTCGCAGACCGCGCGGAAGAGCTCCTCGGGGATCTGCACGAGGATGCCGGCACCGTCACCGACGGCCGGGTCGGCGCCGGCGGCGCCCCGGTGGTCGAGGTTGATCAGCGCGGTGATGCCGTCGGCCACGATGCGGTGGCTGCGGCGTCCCCGGAGGTCGGCGATGGCGGCGACCCCGCACGAGTCAACCTCGTAGCGGGGGTCGTAGAGCCCTTGCGGGGCGGGGATGGCCGAGAAGGTCACGGCACTCCTCCCGTCGTCTGCGGTGTCGACACGGCGTGTCAGGCTAGAAAAGCGGTGCTCTGATCCACAGGGGGTGATCGGGATTCAGCGGCGGCGGATCCAGGTGGCGCGGCGTCCGGCCTGTTTGACAGGAGCGTCAGCGCGAGTACGGGAGTGTGCAGGTATCGCACCAGGACGGCACTGGCCCAGTTGTCGCCGAGATTACCAGCAGTTCACCCCTGGTCAGGCACCTCGCAACCCCCGTCGGAGGGTGGTGATTCTCCTACCGGCGGGACGCATCCGCGTCCGGTGACGGGCCGTCCTCGCTGGTGGCGGCGTCGCCCGGACCCTCCGCGGGGTCGTCGTGTTCCGCGGTGTCGGCCGTGTCTTCCGCCGGTACGGCAGCGCCGGCGGCAGTGGTGGCGGCCCCGCCCGGGCCCTGCAGACGGGCCGGGTCCTCCCGCATCGGCACCCCGGGCTTCGGCCGCCGCAGCAGCAGGAAGGCGACCGCACCGAGGAACACCACGATCGAGGTGAGCACGTTGATCCGCAGCCCGAGGACGTGGTTGGCGGGGTCGATGCGCAGCATCTCGATCCAGCCGCGGCCCAGGGTGTAGCCGGCGACGTACAGCGCGAACACCCGTCCGCCGCCCAGCTGCCACCGCTTGTCGGCCCACACGATGAGCGCGGCGACCCCGAGGTTCCACAGCAGCTCGTAGAGGAACGTGGGGTGGTAGGTGCCGCAGAGGATCTCCGGGGTCGCCTTGACCCAGGAGGTGTCGTACTCACACACGCCGCCGACCGCGGGGGCGGCGCCGGCGACCCCGCCGGGGGTGCGGACGAAGACCTCCAGCGCCCACGGCACCGTGGTCGGGGCGCCGAACAGCTCCTGGTTGAAGTAGTTGCCGAGGCGGCCGATGGCCTGCGCGACCACGAGTCCGGGCGCGATGCTGTCGGCGAAGGCACCGAGCGGGACGCCGTAGCGGCGGCAGCCGATGTAGGCGCCGAGCGCGCCGAAGGCCACCGCTCCCCAGATGCCGAGGCCGCCCTCCCAGATGGCGAACGCCCGCCAGGGGTTGCGGCCCTCCCGGAAGTACAGCTGGTTGTCGGTGATGACGTGGTAGATCCGGCCGCCGACGATGCCGAACGGCACCGCCCACACCGAGATGTCGGTGACCAGGCCGGGCCGGCCACCGCGGGCGACGAACCGCTTGTTGCCCCACCAGACGGCGACGACGATGCCCGCGATGATGCAGACCGCGTAGGCGCGCAGCGGCAGCGGACCGAGGTGCCAGACGCCCTGGGCGGGGCTGGGGATGAACGCCAGTTCGGTGGTGGTCACGCGCGGCCCCCGGCCGCGCTCATCGTGCGGTGCCGGTGGCCAGGTCGGCGGCCAGCTCCCGCACCGCGGCGACGGACCCGGCCGGGTCGTCGGTCGAGCCGGCCGCGCTGACCAGTGCGGAACCGACGATGACGGCGTCGGCGTAGGCACCGATCTCGTGCACCTGGGCGGCGGTGCGCACACCGAGGCCGACGCCGATCGGGGTGGAGGTGATCGTCCGGCAGCGGGCGACGAGGTCGGGTGCGGCCGAGCCGACCTGGTCCCGGGCACCGGTGACGCCCATGGTCGAGGCGGCGTAGATGAAGCCGGTGGTCGACGCCGCGGTGATGGCGATCCGTTCGGCCGGCGACGACGGCGCCACCAGGAAGATCGAGTCGATGCCGTGGGTGCGGCTGGCGTCCAGCCACGCCTCGGCCTCGTCGACGATGACGTCCGGGGTGATGACCCCGAGGCCGCCGGCGGCGGCGAGGTCCCGGGCGAAGCGGTCCTGCCCGTAGGCCAGCACCGGGTTGAAGTACGTCATGACCACGGCGCGGCCGCCGCGGTCGCTGATCGACTCGACGATCTCGAAGAGGTGCTTGAGCTTGAAGCCGTTGTTGCGGGCGGTCTCGGCGGCGTCCTGAATGACCGGGCCGTCCATGACCGGGTCGGAGTACGGGAAGCCGACCTCGACGAGGTCGCAGCCGCCGTCGATCATGGCGCCGAACAGCGCCTTGGAGTGCTCGACCGTCGGGTAGCCGCCGGGCAGGTAGCCGACCAGCGCGGCCCGGCCGGCGGCGCGGGTCTCGTCGAACATCGGCTGCAGGCGGGACGGGCGGGCTGCCGTGCCCTCGGTTCCCGTGCCGTCGGTGTCGGTGGTGGCGGGTGCGGTGGTCACAGCTTCTCGCCCTCACCCTCGGCGCGGTCGTCCGGCGGCGGCTGCGGCGCGTGCGGGTCGCCGAGCCCGAAGTACTCCATCGCGGTGCCCATGTCCTTGTCGCCGCGGCCGGACACGTTGATCAGCACGATGCCGCCGGGGCCGAT
Source organism: Nakamurella sp. (assembly GCA_052039515.1). Lineage (GTDB taxonomy): Bacteria > Actinomycetota > Actinomycetes > Mycobacteriales > Nakamurellaceae > Nakamurella. Next base: position 5,099 of record JBQGEH010000288.1, read on the forward strand.
CTCGCGGGCCAGGTCGATGCCGCCGGCGACGGCGTGCGCGGACTCGATGGCCGGGATGATGCCCTCGGTGCGCGACAGCGTCTTGAACGCCTCCATCGCCTGCCGGTCGGTGACCGGACGGAACTCGGCCCGGCCGATCTCGGACAGGTGCGAGTGCTCGGGCCCGACGCCCGGGTAGTCCAGGCCGGCCGAGATGGAGTGCGACTCCACTATCTGGCCGTCCTCGTCCTGCATGAGGAAGGTGCGGGCGCCGTGCAGCACGCCGACCTGACCGCCGCTGATGGTGGCGGCGTGCCGGCCGGTCTCGACCCCGTCGCCGCCGGCCTCGAGGCCGACCAGCCGCACGTCGGTGTCGTCGAGGAAGGCGTGGAAGATGCCGATGGCGTTGGAGCCGCCGCCGACGCACGCGGCGATCGCGGACGGCAGCCGACCGGTCAGGTTCAGCACCTGCTGGCGGGCCTCCAGGCCGATGATCCGGTGGAAGTCGCGGACCATCATCGGGAACGGGTGCGAGCCCGCGACGGTGCCGAGCAGGTAGTGCGTGGTGTCGACGTTGGCGACCCAGTCGCGGAACGCCTCGTTGACCGCGTCCTTCAGGGTCGACGAGCCGGAGTCGACCGGGACGACCTCGGCGCCGAGCAGCCGCATCCGGGCCACGTTGAGCGCCTGCCGCTCGGTGTCCACCCGCCCCATGTAGATCACGCACTCCAGGCCGAGCAGCGCGCAGGCGGTCGCGGTGGCGACACCGTGCTGACCGGCGCCGGTCTCGGCGATGACCCGGGTCTTGCCCATCCGCTTCGTGAGCAGCGCCTGGCCGAGGACGTTGTTGATCTTGTGCGAGCCGGTGTGGTTGAGGTCCTCGCGCTTGAGCAGGATGCGCGCGCCGCCGACCATGGCGGTCAGCCGCTCGGCGTCGGTGATCGGGCTGGGACGGCCGGCGTAGGTCTCGTGCAGGCGGTCCAGCTCGGCCAGGAACTCCGGGTCGAAGCGGGCCTTGTCGTAGGCCTCGGTGAGTTCGTCGTGGGCGTGCACCAGGGCCTCGGGCAGCCAGCGGCCGCCGAAGGAGCCGAAGTAGCCGCGGCCGTCGGGGTCGTGCGGGGTGCCGGTCAGGCCGTCCGACGGGCGGGGCAGCCCGTCGGGGCGCCGGGGCCGGCCGGCCAGCGGGTTGGTCTGCGGGCGCGGGACAACGGTCGACAGTGTCATCGTCAGCTTCGGGTTCAGCGGTTGCGGCTGGGCCGCGGACACGACGGGTGGGAACCGGCGGTCACCAGGTCGGCGACGGCGGCGCGGGGGTCGGGCGCGGTGACCAGACCCTCGCCGACGAGGACGGCGTCGTCACCGGCCCCGGCGTAGGACATCAGGTCGGCCGGGCCGCGGACGCCGGACTCGGCGATCTTGAGCACATCGCTGGGCAGGCCGGGGGCGATCCGGGCGAACACGTCCCGGTCGACCTCGAGCGTCTTGAGGTTGCGGGCGTTGACCCCGATGACCTTGGCGCCGGCCTCCAGCGCGCGGTCGGCCTCCTCCTCGGTGTGCACCTCGACCAGCGCGGTCATCCCGAGGCTCTCGATGCGGTCGAGCAGGCCGTGCAGCACGTTCTGCTCCAGGGCCGCGACGATGAGCAGCACCAGGTCGGCGCCGTGGGCGCGGGCCTCGTGCACCTGGTAGGGCCCGACGATGAAGTCCTTGCGCAGCACCGGGATGTCCACGGTGGCGCGGACGGCGTCCAGGTCGGCGAGCGAGCCGCCGAAGCGGCGCTGCTCGGTGAGCACCGAGATGACCCGGGCGCCCGCGGACTCGTACAGGCCGGCCAGCGCGGCCGGGTCCGGGATGTCGGCGAGCGCGCCCTTGGAGGGGCTGGACCGCTTCACCTCGGCGATGACGCCGACGCCCGGCTGGCGCAGCGCGGCGAGCACGTCCACGGCCGGAGCGGTGCGCGCACTGCGTGCCTTGACCTCGTCGATGGGGCAGGCGGCCTGGCGTTCTGCGAGGTCCTGCCGCACTCCGTCGAGGATCGAGTCGAGCACGGTTCCCAACTCCGCCTCCTTCGGTCGTGCTGGTGGCCCCATGTTAGCCGCCCTCACGACCGGGCCCCGCCACGCGGGGTGCCGGGCCCGGGAGTCCCGTCCGACCGATCGGGGCCGGTCGGAGCGGGTGCGTCCAGGGTGGGGTCGCGGTGGGCGTCGAGGTCCTTCCACATGTCCAGCGCCGGGTCCCCGGTCGACGGGGTGCCCGCGGCGGTGGTCCCGGCGCGTTCGTAGCGTGAACCGAGGGTGCGGGCGCGGATACGTCCGGTGAGAACCGCGAGGCCGGCGACCACCAGCAGGACACCACCCACCGTGGCCATGGTCGGTCCGAGCGGTCGGATCCGGATGTCGGCGAAGGTGACCGAGGAGGTCGCGGCGAAGAGCACCTCGGACGGTTCGTGCAGCAGGCCGCGGATGCCCGACCACGCCACGATCACGCCCAGGACGACGGTCACCCCGCCGACGACCCGGCGCAGTGCGCCGCGGGCGGCGAGCACCGCGCCCAGGGCGGCGACCGCGGCCGCGGCCAACGGCACCAGCGCCGGGGCGACCTGGGAGCCGCTCGCGGTGAGGTCCAGCGGTCCCCGCAGCTCGTCGTCACCGGTGGCCGACGCCCAGGTGATCGCGGCCGACCCGGCGCTCAGGGCGGCGCCGACGGCGATGAGGGCCAGGATCGACCCGAACCGCAGCGGTTGGTGGACCTTGACGTAGCCGCGGTGCGTCCTCATCCGGCGGCCCCGGTGCCCACCGGCCGCATGGTGCCGGCCGCGGCGACGGCGTTGACCACGGCCGCCGCCTTGTTGCGGCACTCGGCGTCCTCGGTGGCGGGCACCGAGTCGGCGACCACCCCGGCCCCGGCCTGGACGTGCACCCGGTTCCCGCGGACCAGCGCGGTGCGGATGGTGATGGCGGTGTCGGCGTCGCCGTGGAAGTCCAGGTAGCCGACGATGCCGCCGTACAGGCCACGGCGGGCCGGCTCCAGGTCGTCGATGATCTGCATCGCCCGCGGCTTGGGCGCTCCGGACAGGGTGCCGGCCGGGAAGCAGGCGGTGAGGGCGTCGAAGGCGGTGCGGTCGACGTCGAGCGTCCCGGTGACGGTCGAGACGATGTGCATCACGTGGCTGTACCGCTCGATGGTGAAGAAGTCGACGACCTTGACCGTCCCCGGGCGGCACACCCGGCCGAGGTCGTTGCGGCCGAGGTCGACGAGCATGACGTGCTCGCTGCGTTCCTTCTCGTCGGCCAGCAGGTCCTTGGCCAGCAGGACGTCGTCCTCCTCGGTGCTCCCCCGCGGCCGGGTGCCGGCGATCGGGTGCATCGTGACGTGCCCGTCCCGGACGGTGACCAGCGCCTCCGGGGAGGAGCCGACGATCGCGGTGGGAACGCCGGCGTGCGGGCCGTCGGCGGCGGCGGGCAGCTGCAGCAGGTACATGTACGGGCTCGGGTTGGTGGCCCGCAGCGTGCGGTAGATGTCCAGCGGACCGGCGGTGGTGTCCATGTCGAACCGCTGCGACACGACGATCTGGAAGGCGTCCCCGGCCCGGATGTGCTCCTGGGCGATCTCCACCGACCGTTGGTACTCCGCGGCGCTGGTCCGCCGGGTGACGTCGCCGGTGACCCGGTCGAACACCACCACCGGCGGTGGCGAGACGGTGCCCAGGGCGGCGGTCATCGCGTCCAGCCGGGCGACCGCGTCGTCGTAGGCGAGCTCGACCCGTTCCGGGGAGTCGTCCCAGTTCAGCGCGTTGGCGATGAGCGTGACGGTGCCCTCGTGGTGGTCCAGCGCCGCGATGTCGGTGGCCAGCAGCATGGCCAGCTCCGGCAGGTGCAGCTCGTCGGGGGTGTCGCCGGTGATGCGTTCCAGCCGCCGGACGATGTCGTAGCCGAGGTAGCCGACCATCCCGCCGGTGAGCGGCGGCAGGCCCTCCCACGGCTCGGTGTGCAGGAAGCGCAGCGTCTGGTCGAGCACGTCCAGCGGGTCGCCTTCGGTGCGCACGCCCTGCGGCGGGGTGCCGAGCCAGCGGGCGCGGCCGCCGCTCTCGGTGAGCACGGCGGCCGAGTCGACGCCGACGAAGGACCAGCGCGACCACGACTTGCCGGTCTCGGCCGATTCGAGCAGGAAGGTGCCGGGGCGGCCGGCGGCCAGCGTCGCGTACAGACCGACCGGGGTGAGCGAGTCGGCGAGCAGCACCCGGGTGACCGGGATGACGCGGCGGTGGGCCAGCGCGACGAAGTCCTCGCGGCTCGGCAGCGTCGCACCGAGGGCGGTCGCCGGGGGCCGGTTCTGGTCGGGCATGGCCCTCATTGTGCCGGGTCGGGCACGGTGCGTTGACCTCCGGAAGCGTCCCCGGACCGCCGTCCCGCCCGCGATAGGGTCCCGGCGTGATCAGCATGATCGACCTCGAACGCGTCGCGGCCCGGGGGTGGCGGGGCACCGCGGGCGACGTCCTGGGCGACTGGCTGCTGCGCGCCGGCGGCGGCTTCACCGGCCGGGCGAACTCCGTCCTCGCGCTGGGCTCCCCCGGTGTCGCGCTGCCCGCGGCGATGGCGCGGGTCGAGGAGTTCTACGCCGCGCACGGGCTGCCGCCGCTGTTCCAGATCCCGTTCACCGCCACCGACGGGGTGCCCGACCCGGTCGACGACCGGGACGCACCGATCGCGCTGAGCACCGCGCTGCGCAGTGCCGGCTGGCGGACGTTCAACGAGAGCGCCGTGCTCGTCGCGTCGCTGAAGGCCGCGGCGAAGACGTTCCGGCCGGACGGGATCGGCGCGTTCACGCACGCGGCCACGCCGTCGGCGTCGTGGCTCGCCGGCTACCACTACCGGGGCCGGCCGCTGCCGGCCGGCGCGGTCGCCGTCCTGACGAACGCCGACGACCCCGACTTCGTCAGCCTGCACGCCGACGGTGAGCAGCTCGGGGTCGCCCGCGGGGTGCTCACCGACGGCTGGCTCGGGGTGACCGCGGTGACCGTGGCCGAACCGCACCGGCGGCGCGGGGTCGGCACCGCGCTGATGGGCGAGCTGATCCGGTGGGCGGCGGAACGCGGCGGGACGCACGCCTACCTGCAGGTGGACGCGGCGAACGCGGCGGCGCTGAAGATGTACCGGCGCGGTGGGTTCCGGGAGCACCACCGGTACCACTACCTGGGTTACAGCGACTGACCGTCAGCAGTTGCAGTCGCAGCAGTCGCAACAGTCACAGCAGCCGTCGCAGTCGCCACAGCTCGAGCAGCCGTCACAGCCGCCGGTGCAGCCGGCCGGGTGCTGCCGTCCGGTGCAGGGGTTCTCGTGGTCGGCGCAGCAGGCGTAGCCGGTGCAGTAGACGCCGACCCAGGGCAGCAGAGCGCGCCAGAACGGCCGTGGCTGTGGGGGTTTCACCGGTGGCGGTTCGGCCGGTGTGTCCGGGTCGGTCGGCGCTGCGGGGTCGACCGGCGGGGCGGCCGGCGGCGCGTCCGGCTGGGTTGCGGTGGCGCAGGTGCCGTCGCCCGCGAACGCCTGGTGCACCGCCCGCCGGGTGCCGTCGACGAGCACGGTGCGGGCCAGCCGGCCGTCGACGAGTTCCAGCTCGGCGAACCGGTCCCGGACGACGGCGGCGAGCCGGCGGCACTCCCGGTGCACGGCCGACAGCGGGGTGCCGGTGGCGAGCACCGGGTTGAACGCGCCCGACCGGCGGTCGGCGTCCAGGTCCTCGACCGCGTCGAGCAGGTGGGCCAGCGCCCCGAAGGCGGCGCCCAGCTCGTGCAGCGGCGCCTCGTTGGCGGGCCGGCCGGCCAGCCGCGCCGAGGTCGCGAACATCCGGGCGCAGGCCCGGGCGGTCGGGGCGGTCACCGCGGCCAGCGGATCCCCGGGCCGCACCGCCGCCTCGACGGCGACCTGGGTGTCCAGGTCGTCCAGGACGGCGGTGACGCCGACCGCGCTCGCGGTGACGGGGTCGGCGACGGCCCGGCGGCGCAGCGGTCCGGCCAGCGTGCCGACGGCGGCACCGCGCAGTCCCGTCAGCCCGCGCCCGCCGGTGCCGGCGGCCCGTTCGGCGGCGACGTCACCGGCCTTGGCGGCGGCCAGCGTGAGCGACGCGGTGGCTCCGAGCCGGACGGCGAGGTCGGACGCCGGGACGACGGCGGCGGTGCGCATACCGCGCAGCGGGCACGGGCCGGCCTGGGTCCGGGGCGCCGGACGGTCGCACTGCGCCTCGGTGAGGACGGACAGCAGGACGGCGTCGGTGTTGACCAACGTCCGGGCCAGCTGGCCGGTGCCGTCCCGCAGGGTGAGGCACAGGCCGCACAGGTGGGCCTGCCACTGGGTGAGCAGATCGTCGTCCAGCGTGCTCCGGCACGCGTGCAGCACTCCGAGCATGGCGGACATCCCAGCACGGGACGACGGCCCGGCGGAACCCCCGATCACGGGGGCCCGGTGCGCTCAGTCCAGCGTCAGCACCCGGTCGTCGAAGCAGGTGCGCGAACCGGTGTGGCAGGCGGCGCCGGTCTGGTCGACGAGCACCAGCAGGGTGTCGCCGTCGCAGTCGTAGCGGACCTCGACGACCCGCTGGGTGTGGCCGGACGTCTCGCCCTTGACCCACTGCCGCTGCCGGGACCGGGAGAAGTAGGTGGCGGTGCCGGTGGTCAGCGTGGCCCGGACGGCGTCGGCGTCCATCCAGGCCACCATCAGCACCTCGCGGGTGTCGTACTGCTGGGCGACGGCACAGACCAGGCCGTCGGCGTTGAACGCGATCCCGTCCGGCGTCATCGGACCGTCACCCCCGCGCGCGCCAGGTCGGACTTGACCTCGGCGATCCGGAACTGCCCGAAGTGGAACACCGAGGCGGCCAGCACCGCGTCGGCCCCGGCGGCGACGGCCTCCGGGAAGTGGTGCAGCTGGCCGGCGCCGCCCGACGCGATGAGCGGCACCGAGACCGCCTTGCGCACCGCGGCGAGCATCTCGACGTCGAAGCCGGCCTTGGTGCCGTCGGCGTCCATCGAGGTCAGCAGGATCTCCCCGGCCCCGGCCCGTTCGGCCTGCCGGGCCCACGCGACCGCGTCGATGCCGGTGCCGCGGCGGCCGCCGTGGGTGGTGACCTCGTAGCCGGACGGCACGTCCAGCGGGCTGCGCCGGGCGTCGATGGCGATGACCACGCACTGGGAGCCGAACCGCTGCGCGGCCTCGGCGAGGAACTCCGGCCGGGCGACGGCCGCGGAGTTGAGGCGGACCTTGTCCTCCCCGGCGCGCAGCAGCGCGTCGATGTCGGACACCTGGCGCACGCCGCCGCCGACGGTCAGCGGGATGAACACCTGCTCGGCGGTGCGCCGGATCATCTCGTAGGCCGACGCGCGGTTGGCGCTGGTCGCGGTGATGTCGAGGAAGGTCAGCTCGTCGGCGCCCTCGGCGTCGTAGAGCCGGGCCATCTCGACCGGGTCGCCGGCGTCGACCAGGTCGACGAAGTTGACGCCCTTGACGACCCGGCCCTCGGTGACGTCCAGGCAGGGGATGACGCGGGTGGCGACAGCCATGGCCGGCTCAGTCCGCGACGGCGGCGAGCGCCTCGGGCAGCGTGAACGCCCGGGCGTACAGCGCCTTGCCGACGATCGCGCCCTCCACGCCGTCCCCGTACAGGCCGGCCAGCGCCCGCAGGTCGTCCAGGCTGCTGACCCCGCCGGACGCGACGACCGGCGCCGACGACGCCTCGCACACCTGGCGCAGCAGCTCGAGGTTGGGGCCCTGCAGGGTGCCGTCCTTGGTGACGTCGGTGACGACGTAGCGCGCGCAGCCCTGCGACTCCAGCCGCTCGAGCACCTCCCACAGGTCGCCGCCGTCCTCGGTCCAGCCGCGGGCGGCCAGCGTGGAGCCGCGCACGTCCAGTCCGATGGCGATGCGGTCGCCGTGCTCGGCGATGATCCGGGCGCACCAGTCGGGGTTCTCCAGCGCGGCGGTGCCGATGTTGACCCGCTCGCACCCGGTGGCCAGCGCCGCCGCCAGCGACGCGTCGTCACGGATGCCGCCGCTGAGCTCGACCCGGATGTCCAGCGTGCCCACGACCTGGGCGAGCAGCTCGGCGTTGCTGCCCCGGCCGAATGCGGCGTCGAGGTCGACCAGGTGCACCCAGGTCGCCCCGTCGCGCTGCCACGCCAGGGCGGCGTCCAGCGGGGAGCCGTAGTCGGTCTCGGTGCCCGCCTGACCCTGCACCAGGCGGACGGCCTGGCCGTTGGCGACGTCGACGGCGGGGCGGAGTTCGAAAGTCACGGTGGATCAGCCTAGTGGGCCGGACACGGCCGCTCCGCCGTCGTGGCGACGGCCCCGGACCGTCGCCGGGTGCCCCGTTCGCCGGACACGAACCGCGTATCCGCCCTACCCTGTCCGGGTACCACCGGGCCGGATCGGGCCGTGGCGGCCACCGAACGGCCCCTCGGTCTCCCCCCGAGGAGGGAGTCAGTGTGGCGGAGCGTGAGTGCGTGCGGTGCGGGTCGCCGGTGCCCGGCGGGACCTGTCCCGCCTGCGGCACGCCGGTGGCGTCCGACGCACCCGACGACGCGGCCGCCCGCACCGGGGCCGGGGAGTCCGCCGCCGCCGACCGGACGGGTGTCGTGCCGGCCGGCGCGGTGGTGCTGCCGGTGGAGGACGACGACGACGATCCGGCGGCGCTGCGCACCGCGGAACAGCCGTGGCACCCGTTCGAGCAGCCGAGCTGGCTGGACGCCGCCGCCGATCCCCGTGAGGTGGCCCCGGGCGGTTTCGCCGGCGCCGACGGACGCGACTTCATGGGTGTCAGTGCCTGGCAGGTCGGTCAGGACGCCGCCGTCGCGGAGGACCGACGGCGGCCGTGGCTGCTCGGCGCGCTCGCGGCGGTCGCCGTGGTCATCGTGCTCGGCGCCGCCGCGTTCTTCCTGACCCGCGGCGGTAGCCCGCAGGCCGCGCCGCCCGACGCGCCGGCGCCCTCGACGGTGGTGACGGTGACCGCCGAGCCGACCGACGGCGAGCGGCCGGTCGCGGGCACGGGCGCGCCGGCCCCCCCCCGCGCCCCCACCCCCCGCCCCGACCCCGCGCCC
>JBQGEH010000289.1:0-1710 GCA_052039515.1 Nakamurella sp.
CACACGTCGTTGGTGAGGAGGTTCTGGCACGCGGCGAGATCGGTGGTTCCGAAGAGCTGACCGCTGCGGGCGACCGTGATGAGCGTCGTCGACTGCAGCAGCGCGAGGGCGATCGTGAGGTAGCGCGTGTACTGCGTCAGCCGCGCCTGGCCGGCCTGGCCCTCCTTGTGGAGCGCCTCGAAGTGCGGGATGACCACGCGCAGCAGCTGGGTGATGATGGTGGCCGTGATGTACGGCATCACACCCAGGGCGAAGATGGAGAGCTGGAGGAGCGCGCCGCCCGAGAAGAGGTTCACCAGGCCCAGCAGACCGTCGGTGCTGGAGCTGACCGCGAGGCACTCCTCGACGTTCGGGAAGTTCACGAACGGAGCGGGGACGTTCGAGCCCAGTCGGTAGATCGCGATGATGGCCAGAGTGAAACCGATCTTGCGACGAAGGTCGGGCGTGCGGAAGATCCGCGCGATGGCGCTAAACAAGAACGTTCCTCCTGAAAAGGGTTGCCGTGCTGAAAGACGGCTGAAAGACCAGAGTAACCTAACCGCGGTCACCGGCATCCGCAAGCACAGAAGGGGCCGGACGATGTCCGACCCCTTCTGTCAGGTGGTTACTTGACGGAACCGCCCGCAGCCACGATCTTCTGCTCGGCCGAAGCCGAGACCTTGTCGACCGCGACGGTGAGCTTCACGGCGATGTCGCCGTTACCGAGAACCTTGACCTTCTCGTTCTTGCGAACCGCACCCTTGGCGACCAGGTCGCCGATGGTGACGTCGCCACCCTGGGGGTAGAGCTCCGCGAGCTTCTCCAGGTTCACGACCTGGTACTCCACGCGGAACGGGTTCTTGAACCCGCGCAGCTTCGGGGTGCGCATGTGCAGCGGCATCTGCCCACCCTCGAAGCCGACGCGCACGGTGTTGCGCGCCTTGGTGCCCTTGGTTCCGCGACCCGCGGTCTTACCCTTCGAACCCTCACCGCGACCCACACGGGTCTTCGCGGTGTTGGCGCCGGGGACCGGACGCAGGTGGTGCACCTTCAGCACGCCGGGGCGGGATGCCGGGGCATCCGCCTTCTTCGCGGCGGGCTTCTTGGCGGCGGCCTTGGGAGCCGCGGCCTTCTTCGGGGCCTTCTCGGCCTCGACGGCCTCGTTCTTCTCAGCCATTAGTCGATCTCCTCAACCTTGACGAGGTGGGCGACGGTCTTGACGTATCCGCGCGTCTGCGCGTCGTCGGGGCGGACGGTGCTGTCACCGATCCGCTTGAGACCGAGGCTGCGCAGCGTGTCGCGCTGGTTCTGCTTCTCGCTCACCTTGGACTTGATCTGCGTGACCTTCAGACGCGCGGCCATCAGGCACCTACCTTCTGTGCGGCGATGGCGTCTGCCTCGGCGCGGACAAGACGCGCCGGAGCCACCTGGTCGAACTCGAGGCCACGACGCGCGGCGACCGCACGGGGCTCCTCGAGCTGCTTCAGGGCCTCCACCGTCGCGTGGACGATGTTGATCGTGTTCGACGAGCCGAGCGACTTCGACAGCACGTCGTGGATGCCGGCGCACTCGAGCACGGCACGCACCGGACCACCGGCGATGACACCGGTACCGGGGCTGGCGGGGCGGAGCATGACGACACCGGCCGCGGCCTCACCCTGCACGGGGTGCGGGATGGTGCCCTGGATCCGCGGGACCTTGAAGAACTGCTTCTTGGCCTCCTCGACACCC
>JBQGEH010000290.1:0-3817 GCA_052039515.1 Nakamurella sp.
ACCGCCATCGTCAGCAGGTAGGACGTGATCGCGATGCCGATGTCGCTGGACTGCACGCCGAAGGTGCGGGCCATCGCCGGGGCGGCGGTGGCCACGATGGTGCCGTCCAGGTTCTCCATAAAGAACGTGCCGGCGACGAGCAGCGCGATCGCGCGGCGGCGTGGGTCCATCGGGTGACGGTCAGAGCTCGCCGGTGAGAAACTGCGCCCGGCCGAGACCGAAAGACCAGTCCTCCCGGCTGTTCTCGGTCACCGACACGACGAGATCGGCCGGGCGGACGCTGCACTCGCGCTCCAGCCGGGAGGCCAGGGCGGCGTAGACCGCCTCCTTCTGCGACCGGTCACGGCCCTGCTGGACGATCTGCACCACCAGCACACCGTCCGAGCGCTCGAGGCCCAGACCCGAGTCCTCCACGATGATCTGGCCGACCGGGTGCTCGGTGACGATCTGGTACCGGTCGCCGGGGGGTGCAGCGAAGACGTCGAGCATGACGTCCTGGACGACGTCGGCGATCCGGCGGACGTCGGCGGGGGAGCGTCCGGTCTGCAGGTCGATCCGCACGAGTGGCATCGGGTCTCCTCACGGGTGCGGCCGGCAGCGGGCCCACCGACGTCGTCGCCCGGTGGTCCCACCCTGGCCGACGGCGCCGCGGCCTGTCAAGCTTTGTGCGGACATACGCACAAATGGGCCTAGTGGTCGACGAGGGTGACCGCGAAGGAGTACTGGCTGGCCCGGTAGACGTGGTGGCCCCACTCGACCGTGCGCCCGGAGTCGTCGTAGGTCGACCGGTCCATGGTCAGCAATGGGCTGCCGCGGCGCTCGTTGAGCAGCCGGCACTCCTCGGTGGTGCCGGTGCGGGCACCGATGCGCTGCTTGGCCACCCGGATGTGGATGCCCCGGCTGCGCATCATCTGGTAGAGACCGCGCTCCTCCAGGTCCTTCTCGGGCAGATCCGCGAGATCCTCCGGGAGGAAGTTCTCCATGATGGCCAGCGGCTCGCCGTTGGCGTAGCGCAGACGGCGCAGGTGCAGGATCGACTTGCCCGGCGCGATGTCCAGCTGCAGGGCCATCTGGTCGTCGGCCGGGATGACCTCCCGGGTCAGCAGGGTGGTCCGCGGGGCGGCGCCGTTGCGGCTCAGGTCGTCGAAGAGACTGGTCAGCTCGACCGGCCGGCTGACCTCACCGTGCACCACCTGGGTGCCCACGCCGCGTTTGCGCACGAGCAGGCCCTTGTCGACGAGCTCCTGGATGGCCCGGCGCATGGTCGGCCGGCTCAGGCCGAAGTTGTCGGCCAGACTGATCTCGTTCGGCAGCTTCGCGCCCGGGCCCAGTTGTCCGCTGGTGATCGCCTTCTCGAGCTCCTGGGCGACCTGGAAGTACAGCGGGATCGGGCTCGACCGATCCAGGTCGATCACCAGTTCGCTCATCGTCCACCTCCGCGATCCGCCGGCGTGGCCCACGGCGGCCCGCACAGTATGGCAACAATCTCACACAGATGACAGTATGTGCGGACAACCGTTTGACAGGCGCGATCTCCGCTCACCGTCCGCCTGCCCGCGCCCTGCGCCCGATCCCGGCCCGGCGCGTCGTCCCGGTGAGCGACGACAGTGAGGGTGCCCCCCATGTCCGACCCGTACTTCGTGCCCGCCGGCAGTCGCACCGACGGCCCGTTCGACCTCGTCATCACCCCGGAGGACGCCCGCTGGGGGTACTCCAGCCTGCGGGTGCTCACGCTGCCCGCCGGTGGTGCGGCGACCTTCGAGACCGGCACCGAGGAGATGATCCTGCTCCCGCTGAGCGGCTCCTGCAGCGTCCGCATCAACAGCGAGAAGTTCGACCTGACCGGGCGTCCCGGCGTGTTCGACGCCGTCACCGACTTCGCCTACCTCCCGATCGCCGAGCAGGTCGAGGTGACCAGCGCCGGGGGTGGGACCTTCGCGTTGCCGGGCGCGGTCACCGACGCTCTGCTGCCGTTCCGCTACGGACCGGCGTCCGGGGTGCCGGTCGAGCTGCGCGGGGCGGGCACCTGCAGCCGGCAGGTGAACAACTTCGCCACCCCCGGGGCGTTCGACACCGGCAAGCTCATCGCCTGCGAGGTCATCACCCCGGCCGCCAACTGGTCGTCCTACCCGCCCCACAAGCACGACGAGACCTCCGAGGTGGAGTCGTCCCTGGAGGAGATCTACTACTACCGCTTCCGCTCGCACGCCCCGGACGAGAGCGTCGCGGCCACTGGGAAGGGGGCCGGCTTCCAGCGGGTCTACGGCACCGCCGACCGGCCGATCGACGTGCTCACCGAGGTCGGCGACGGCGACGTGGTGCTCATCCCGCACGGCTGGCACGGCCCGTCGATCGCCTCGCCGAGCCACGACATGTACTACCTGAACGTGATGGCCGGTCCGGAGCCGACCCGGGCCTGGAAGATCTGCGACGACCCCGACCACGGCTGGATCCGCGGTACCTGGGCCGACCAGCAGGTCGATCCGCGGCTGCCGCTGTACAGCGCGCCCGACCCGAGCTGACCGCTCAGGACTCGACGGCTCAGGGCTCCACCGACGCGAGCACCGCGCGCAGCCGGGCGGTGTCGTCGTCCGTCCACCCGGACGGCGGCGCCACCTCGGCCCACGCGTCGGCGAGCTCCAGCCCGTAGTGGTGGCCCTTGCCGTCCGGCATGTCGGAGGAGAACACCATGTCCATGGTGACCTGCCAGAACGTCACCACCGGGTACCAGGTCATCCCCGACGTCACGCTCGGCCGGGCCGGCTCGGCCAGCCAGTCCGGTCGCTCGAAGAGCAGCTGCCCGGACCACCACACGACGGGATCGGTGGCGTGCTGCAGGTACACCACGGTCGGGTCCGCCGTCGCGTCGAAGTCGGTGGCGTCGCTGGCGAAGCAGACCACCGCGCAGCCGTCGAGCACCGGCACCTTCTCCGGGGAGCCGGCGTCGCGGTCGGCGGTGATCTCCGACCACAACGGGGTGAAGCGCGGGGTGCCGACCCAGACGGCGCCGTCGACCTTGGCCGCCATGTCGTCGAGGCTGCCGAACGCGCCCTGCCCGCCGTAGGCGCCGAGGCTCTCGCCCAGCGCGAGCAGCAGCGGCCGGTCGTTCGCCGGATAGGTCAGCCACCGCTCCCGCACCGCGTCGAAGAGCAGCTCGCCGGCCTGCGGCGGGGTGGCGGTGTCGACGACGAAGGCGACCGGACTGGGGAAGTAGGAGTACTGCATGGCGGCGATGGCGGTGTCGCCGTTCCACATGTACTCCAGCGCCGCCGCGGCGGCCTGGTTCACCCAGCCCCGGCCGGTGGTCGTCGCCACCACCAGCACCGCCCGGTCGAACGCCCCGGTGCGCTCCAGCTCCCGCACCACCAGATCGGCTTCGGCGGCGAGGGTGTCGGCCGATTCCTGCCCGGCGTAGACCCGGATCGGGGACAGTGCCGGACGTCCGGTGAACCGGGCGATGGCGGCCGCGTTCGGGCCGCCGGCGACGAACCCGCGGCCCTCGGCACCCAGGTCGGACCACTGCGCCTCGGAGAACGGTGAGCCCGACCGCTCCGAGACCATCGGCTGCACCGCGTCGTCGGGGGTGCCCTGGTCGGACACCCAGAACGTCTGGTTCGCCGCCCGCAGCAGCGCCGGCGCGAGGGTGTTGTTGACCAGCGTCACCAGCGTCGCCACCACCAGCAGCGCCGCCACCAGCTTGGCCACCGGCACCGGGATCCACCGCGCGCCGAACGCGGCGATCCGGCGCACCGTCCAGCGCAGCACCCGGAAGACGCCGATGAGGACGCGGGCCAGCAGGAAGGCGATCAGCGGCACC
>JBQGEH010000291.1:0-4256 GCA_052039515.1 Nakamurella sp.
CCCGACCTCGGCGGCGACCGCCGGCGACGACTGGACCGCCGGGGAGGTGCCGGAAGGCTCCACCGAGCACGACTTCTTCGATGTCGTGCGGATCTGGCTCACTCCCGACGAGCGTCGATTGGCCAAGATCAGGATCAGCAACCGGTGGCGCGAGCGGCTGCGCAAGGGCCCGCCGTTGGCCACCGTGCTCACCACCGGATTCCGCCTGCACCAGAAGGGTTCCGGGGGCCGTGGCACCGTCGACTTCACCCCGACCGAGCTGCCCCCGACCTCGGAGCGGATCGACCAGGCGTTCCTCGACCGCTGGTTCAGCGCGCTGCTCGAGACCCGCGATCGCGTGGACGAACTGACCCAGGACCCCGAGGCCGCGCGAGCTGCGCAGGGCCGGTGGAACGGTCGCACCACGGTCGGTGGCAACCGTGCGGGGACCGTCGAGGTCGAGCTCGGCCGCGGCGCGCTGACCCAGCGGATCAGCCTCGACGACGACTGGCTCAGGACCACCAGGGTGTCGGAGATCTGCGACGGCATCCAGCAGGCGCACGACGCGGCCTACGCCGAGTTCGTCGAGCCGGAGTACGAGCCCGGGGAGTACGACCGCATGCTCGACCGCCTCGGCGGTTTCCAGGCCGAGGTGCTGAGCCGCACCCGCAACCACGCAGGAGGGACCCGATGACCGACCGTCAGGACGAGTACGAACGCCGCGTCTCGGTGGCGCAGACCCGCGGCATCGAGAACGAGGACGATCGACTGGACGATCTCGACATCTACGAGGCGCTCGTCGATCCCAACGACGTCGCCGGAGGCGGCGGCAAGGGTCAGGGCAACAGCCCGATGATGATGCCGCCCATGATGGGCGGCGGAGCGGGTCGCGGCGGCGCGGCCGGGGCTCCCGGCGGCGGAGCCCAGGGCACCGGGCCGGGCGGCGCGGGCATGATGCCCGGCGCGATGGCGCCGGCAGCGGCCGGCGGTGGCCCTGGCGGTGTCCCTGGTGGTGGCCCGGGCGGCGGACCCGGAGGTCTGTCCGGCGGCGGTCCCGGCGGTCTGGGTGGGCCGTCGATCCCGGGCGGTGGCGCGGGCGGTGGCCTGGGTGGTGCGGGCGGTGGCCTGGGTGGGGTCGGCGGTGGTCCCGGCGGCGGCGGCATCGGCGCACCGAGCCTCGCCGGAGCCGGTGGGACCCGGGCGGCCGGGGCCGGTGGCCCCGACACCGCCGGCGACGGTGTCCCCGAGTCGCGCGACTTCGATCCCAACGATCCGAACGTCGGTGGCGCGGAGTACACCACGCCGGACTTCAGCGACTCCGACGGCGACGGGATCGCCGACGCCCAGGACCGCTATCCCTACGACCCGACCAACGCGGGCTCGACGCCCAGCGCCTCCCCGATGCCGACGGTGCGCAATCCCACCGACACCGGGCCCGGCGCGACCGGGCCGGATCCGACCAAGGACTCCGACGGCGACGGCATCCCCGATTCGGTCGACTCCCACCCGAACAACCCGAACAAGGGCGCGCCGGGAACCGAGACCCCGGGCATCGACACCCCCAAGATCGACACCCCGTCGCCGGGGTCCGGCACGCCGAACATCCCCAGCGGGGGAGCTCCCGGCGGTGGCGCCCCGGGCGGAGGCGCTCCCGGCGGCGCCGGCCCGGGCGGTCCCGGCGCCCCGGGCAGCACCTTCGAGGTGACCCCGGAGGAGCTCCGCAAGGAGGCCAAGATCTGGGAGGACGCCGCCGACGCCTACGGCAAGGCCAAGCCCGGACTGGAGCAGACCGCGCAGTACGAGTTCGGCTTGGCGTCGAACTCACTGCAGCACTACAGCAACTGGCGGATGGATGTGAAGACCTGGGTCGAGGAGGGCGAGAAGGAGTTCCGCCTGATCGCCCAGAACCTCCGCAACGCCGCCGACGACTACGACGCCACCGAGGACGAGAACAGCACCGGGGGCTTCGACCCGTCGCCGCCGGAGCCCGCCCCGACCAGCCCGGGCCGTCCGCACCCGGGCAACATCCCGATCGCCTACTGAGCCGACGTCCGTCGAGGAGGAGACATCATGGCCAACGACACGCCACCGACCGGCGCACCCACACCCCCGGCCTACACCGGCCAGGGGGCCCCGACCGCACCAGCGGCCGAGAACCAGGGCAACGGCATCTCGATGGCCGAGTGGTCCGGTATCCGTGATCGGATGGACGGGATCGCCCAGACCTACAACGAGACGATGACCTGGGCCATCGAGCGGGACTGGGACGAGATCAACACCGAGGAGCAGCGTCTCCGCGACCAGATGGACTCGGGTTCGTCCGACGACAGCGACGACGATCTCCGCCGGTTCAAGGAGGAGATCACCCGCGTCGAGAACGAGGCCAAGGACTACTGGCGCGACTTCAAGTCCGAGTACGGCAGCAGCTTCCAGGCCGGCGAGCCATTGGCCAAGGAGATGGACGACCGTCGCAAGGCCTGGGAGAACGACGTCATCGGCAAGCTCGGCGCCTTCGACGAACAGCTCCGTGGCAGTCAGATCGCCCAGCACTGGAAGGGCGGGGCGGGTGAGTCGTACCGCAAGCAGCTCAACCCGCAGACCCGGGCGATGAGCGACATGCGGGTGTCGGCGTCCAACGCCCAGGTGTCCATGATCAGCAGTAGCAACATCCAGCAGGTCATCTACAACTCGGTCTACAACTCGGTGCACCAGGTCAACCTGCTGATCCGCACGATGGCGACCAGCACGACCGACAACATGTGGGCCGAGCGCATCTACACGATGCGGGACAACAACCAGGCCATGCTGGAGTGGTTGCGCACGTTCAAGGACGAGTACTCCTCGTCCTGGGGCAGCATGCAGTCCGACATGATCGGGCAGCTCGGGGAGGCCCGCGAGTCGAACGCCGAGCTCACCCAGTCGCTCTGGCCGGCGGCGACGTCGCAGTCCAGCGGCTACGTCCCGGACTACGGCGGGGGTCAGCAGCAGCAGCCTCCGGCCAGCCAGCCCGGCCCGGCCGCCAGCGGTGATCAGTCGGGTCGCCAGGGCGAGGAGGGCCAGGGCGCCAACCCCGGGGATGACGACTACGAGTGATCACCGGCGGACCGACGGTCTCGCGTGATCATGATCGAGCCCGGACCGCAGGGTCCGGGCACGATCGTCGTTTGACGACGATCATCAGGTCGATGATGATCAGGCCGGACGGCTCACAACCGTCCGGCCTTCTTCAGTCGCAGGTAGTGGTCGGCCAGGTCGGGCGCGAACCGCTCCGGCGGTGACTGCACCACGGTGATGCCGTGCTGACGGAGCCGGGACGCGGTCCGCTCCCGGCGCTCGCGGTCGACCTCGGCGGCCGCGGCGGCGTAGGCCTGGTCGGCGTCCTCGACGTCGGTGATCAACTCACCGAGCCGCGGGTCCTCGACCGAGGCGAAGACGACGCGGTGGCGTCGCAGCACCGGGGGCAGTGCGGGCAACCAGCCGTCGGTGACCGAGGCCTCGTCGATGGCGGTCAGCACGACGACCAGTGAGCGACGCCCGGTCCGCAGCAGCGCCTCGCCGATGATCATGCGGTGGTCGCTCTCGATCAGGCCGGCCTCCACCGGCGCCATGGCGTTGACGAAACCCGCGATCACGTCGGCGCGGCTGCGGCGTTCGACCCCGGCGCGCACCTCGCGGTCGGCGATCAACAGGTCGACCCGATCACCGGCGCGCGAGCTGAGCGCGGCCAGCAGCAGGGCGGCGTCCATGGCGTGGTCGAGCCGTGGTTGATCACCGACCCGGCCCGCCGCCGCGCGGCCGCTGTCGATGATGATCAACACGTGCCGGTCCCGCTCGGGTCGCCAGGTGCGCACCACCACCGTGGACGTCCGGGCGGTCGACCGCCAGTCGATCGAGCGGACGTCGTCGCCGGCGACGTACTCGCGCAACGAGTCGAACTCGGTGCCCTGTCCGCGCTGCAGCAGCACCGACCGCCCGTCGAGCTCGCGCAGCCGGGCCAGCCGCGACGGCAGGTGGCGCCGGCTGTGAAAGGGCGGCAGCACGCGGACCGTCCAGGGCACGTCGTGCGAGGTCTGCCGGCCGGCGAACCCGAGCGGACCGTAGGCCCGCAGCACGAGAGGTCCGGCTTGGCGGTCACCGCGTCGGGTGGGCGTCAGCCGGGTGGGGTAGCGGCGGCGCTGGCCGGGCGGGACGTCGAGTCGGCGGATGCCGCCCGTCGCGCCGGCCGACGGCATCCAGGCGTTGCGCGCCGTCCCGGTCAGCCGACGAGACCCGCGGTT
>JBQGEH010000292.1:0-3757 GCA_052039515.1 Nakamurella sp.
GGCCGCCCGGCGGCGGACCGCGGGGCGGCGGGGCCGTGAAGCGCTGTCGGTGGGCGGGTTCTCGGTGGTCGTCACCCGGTCATTCTCCCCCGGCGGGCGCCCGATCGGGCGTCGGGACCCGACGTTTCGCGCAGCGGCCGCCCGAGATGCTCCACGGCGGCGGTCCTACCCGCGACAGGCTGCCCGGAAACCCGCCCCTCCGACGATTTCCCGGAACGCCGGAAATGGTGTCCGGTGCGGTCGGATGAATGGTCGACGACGTCACGGTGAACGATCGGCGCCGGGAGCCGGTGAATGCGGGAAACGCCGACCGCACCCGGGGGTGCACAGGGCTCCGAAGAGTGGCGTCGCGCTTCCGGTCCGAGGGTCCGGCCGGGCCGGGCCGGGCATGGGTAGATCGGTGACAATGCGGCGGGTCTGTCGTCGGTCGACGTCGTCGCGGCTCAGATACCGCTAGCAGCAGAAGATTTCGGGAACGACCGGATCTCATCTACTCCGCCGGAACCGCTCCGTCGGGCGCGCCGCCGGCCGTTTCTCCGTCCCAACGGGTGAACCCTGACCCGACCGGAAGATCGTCCGGGGATTTCCTTGTGGCGGTCCGGAACGGGTGATAGCTTCCTTTACCCCGGCCTTACCGTGGCGGCGAGGGTGACGCGCAATGGTGCCGTTCGCTGTTCCCCCGTGCCTGCGGAATGCGTCGACAGCGTGTTCCCGCGTCATTTCTCCGACCGTATTCGTCCGGTATTTCCCAGGTCTTCCACCCGAGGAGCGCGACGTGGCATCGACGACAGGTTCCGGGGCGGCGGTGCGGCGGGCGGCCGCCGCCGACGCCCCCGAGGCATGCGGCGCGTGAACCGCCTGCTGCGTGCGGTGCTCGGTCCACCGACCATGAGCCGCAGCCGCGCACTGGCACTGATGGAACGCACGTCCGCGGTCACCAGTCTGATCATCAGCTCCGAGCACCTGTGCCGCCCGGCTGCCCGCCGGCCGGGCGGCCTCAACGACTGGGCCATCACCCGGGACAACCTGCGGGGCGCCTCCCGCGGCACCCGCCGGCTGCTCGACCTGGTCGCGACGGAGCCGGCCACCACCGCGCTGCACGTGGCCAAGGTGGCGGCGTCGGCGGTGCTGCTCTCGCCGGTGCGGTCACGGCGTTGGCGGGCGACAGCCGATGCGACGGTGGCGGTCTCGGGCCTGCTGATGTACCCCCGGCACCACTACGGGACCGACGGGTCCGACCAGGTCAACTTCCTCGTGCAGTCCGCCGCGGCCATCGCCCGGGCAGCCGGTGTGCGGACCCGGGTGGTGGATGCCGCGCTGTGGGCGGTGGCGGCGCAGGCGACGTTGTCCTACGCGGCGTCCGGGTGGGTCAAGATCGCCGGATCGTCCTGGCGCGAGGGGAGCGCGCTGGAGGGCATCACCCGCACCCTGACCTACGGGGACGCCGACGTGTGGCGCGCGGTGCGGCGTTTCCCGCGATCGGCCCGGCTGCTGGGCACCGCGGTGCTCGCGCTGGAGTGCAGCTTCCCGGTGGTCTACGCCGCCGGCGGCCGGCCGGCCCGCACCTACGTCGGCAGCGCGCTGATGTTCCATCTCGCCAACGCCCGCATCATGGGGCTGGGCCGGTTCCTGCCGGCGTTCGCGTCCATGCACCCCGCGGTGCTCTACACCGCCCGCCGCCGGTCGACCACCGGCGGTCCGCTCGACCCCGCCCGCAGCGACACCCTCCCGCAGCTGCTGGGGGTGGCCGCCGGCGTCGTCGCCGGACTCGGCGTGCTGACCACCCGCGCCCACGCGCGGACGGTCGCCGCCGGCTGGGGTGACGAACGCACCGTCGAGACCGCCGAGGGCAACGTCCTCGCCTACCGCGTCACCGGACTCGACGACCCGGCCACCCCGCTCTACGTCCTCGAGAACGGCATGGTCTCGACGTCGGAGCACTGGCAGTGGATCGCCGAGACGCTCGGCCGGACCGGCACCGTCGTGACGTACAACCGGGCCGGGTACGCCGCCAGCGGCCACCGCCGAGGCACGGCCACGACGATGGCGGACCTGCAACGCGACGCGCGGCTGGTCCTCGAGACCGTCGCCGGGGACCGGGACGTGGTGCTGGTCGGGCACTCCCTCGGCGGCTACCTGGCGCTGCGCGTGGCGGCCGTGACCGACGCCCGGGTCCGCGGCGTGGTGCTCGTCGACTCGAGCCACCCCGACGAGCTGCGGCTGTCCGAGCGGCAGGCGCAGGGCCAGAAGCGGCTCACCGAGACGTTCCCGATCGTCGCCCGGTCGCTGGACCTCGGGCTCGGGATGCTCCTCAAGACACCGGATTTCGTGCACCGGATGCCGGCCGCGGTGCGGCCGGGGGTGCTCGCGCAGTACCGGACCAGCCGGCTCTGGCACGCCGGGCGCCGGGAGTGGGCGGCGGTACGCGCCGACTTCGACCGCTGGCCCGGGCTTCCCGAGATCCGGGTTCCGGTCCTGGTTCTCACCGCCGAGCACACCGTCGCCGACGACGCCGTGCAGGCGGAGCTCTACCAGGGGATGGTCGACGCCGCCCCGTGGGGCCGCTCGCAGGTGATCCGCGGTGCCGACCACGACAGCATCCTCACCGACGCCCGGTGCGCCGCCACGGTCGCCGCCGCCATCGGCACCTTCGTCGCCGACTGCACCGCCGACCGCGCCGCGGATCTCGACGGGGTGGCGGTGTGAGGGCCGCCCCCGCCGCCGAGCGCGCCCTGGAGCTGGGGGTCGCCGCGGTCCTGGGGTCCTGGGTGGCGGTCACCGCACTCAGCCAGCACCCCAACCGGACCTTCGACCGCTTCCGCCGACGCGATCCCCTCGGCGTGGTCATCCCCAACTGGCGGTTCTTCGCGCCCGACCCCGCCGTCCACGATTTCCGGGTGCTGCACCGCTGGCTGGGTGCGGACGGGACCCAGACGGCCTGGCGTGAGCCGACGGTCATCCCGGGACGTACCTGGCGGCAGGCGTTCTGGTTCCCGGACCGGCGGGCCGACAAGGCGCTGATCGACGTCTGCGGCGAGCTCGTCACCTACCTGCAGATGCCCGGACTGGACCTGACCACCACGCCCGCCTACCGGCTGCTGCGCTCGTTCACCCGGTCCTCGGTGGCGGCCGCGACGGCCGACGACCCGGCCGGACCGCCCCGCGGCTTCCAATTCCTGGTCCTGCGGCACACCGGGCACGACGAGGAGCCGGAGCCGGACTACCTGTTCGCCTCCCGCTTCGAGGCGTGGACGGAGCCGGCCCGGTGACGGCCGTGACCCCGGTGGCGGAACCGGCCGCGCCGCCGGCCGCCGACCAGGGGCCGGAGTACGGCCGGGTGTTCGGCGAGATCTACGACCGCGTCTTCCCCCGCGACGACCGTGCCGACACCACGGCGGCGTTCCTGCGCGCCCTCGCCCCGCGGCCGGACGCGGTGTACGTCGAGCAGGGCGTCGGGTCGGGCCGGATCGCGGTACCGCTGGCCGCCCGCGGGGCCGCGGTGACCGGGCTGGACACCTCACCCGACCTGCTGGCCGCGGCCGGTCGGGCCGCGACGGCCGCCGGCGTGCGGATCCGGTTGACCCGGGCCGACATCCGCCACTGGAACGAGCCCGGCACGGCTGACGTCGTCTACTGCGTCTGCGCGAGGCTGTCCAGGCTGCCCACCCGGGACGACCAGTCCGCGGCCGGCGCGGCGGCCGCACGGACCCTGCGGCCGGGCGGTGCGCTGGTCGTCGAGACCCACCTGCCGGCCCAT
>JBQGEH010000293.1:0-5029 GCA_052039515.1 Nakamurella sp.
CTCCCCAGGTAACACCGGGCTACCACGATCCCATGTCACCGGGTGGACACCCGGCGACAGCTGGATCACCACGACGCGGCCCCGCCCCCGCGGGTGCGTTGACGGGCCGTCGGCAGGTCGGTCGGGTCGGTTGGGCGGGTAGGTCAGCCGACCGGCTCGAACCCCCAGTGGCTCTTGAAGCGGTAGTAGGTCTGCTCACCGATGAACCGGCGGGCGAGCACCTTGCGGCCCTTGCCCGGGACGTTCTCCTCCCAGCCCAGTTCGGGGGTGGCGAACAGGACGTCCTCGCCGACCACGTCGGCGACGGCGTCGACCTGCGACGCGGTGAGGAAGATGCTCTTGCCGTTGGTGAAGCCCTCCAGGGGCCACGGCAGCAGCGGCGTCCGGACGGTCACCGGCTGCACGTAGCGGGTGATGTCGTAGACGTCGTCAACGGAAGTTCCGTCGAGGTTCACAGCAGTACTCCTCGCACATCGGTGGTCGTTCAGTCCGGAGTTGTACTCCACCAAGGTGAACACCGACGAGTGCGCTGATCAGGGGGCTGTCGCGGGAGTGGCCGCAGGGCTCTCGCCCGTCAGTGGAACTGCGGGATGATCAGGTACAGGCCGTACACGACGACGAGCCCGGCCACGACGAGACAGGCGTAGCCGACGGCCTTCCCGGATCCGGCCGGTCGACCGGCGGCCACCCGGCTGTCGGCGGCGGTCAGCGAGGCGATGCCGAGCGAGACGATCCCGACGACGACCACGGTGGCCAGCAGGGCCACCGTCGCCACCAGTCCCAGGGCGCTCCAGTCGATCTTCATGCGGTGGCCCTCCCGGGCTCGTTGATGGGGATGGACACAGGTGTGGCGGTCACGCGTTCACCGGCTCCTTGGCGGTGGTCACGACGACCTCGGAGGCATCGTTGACGTTGTCGCTGCTCACCTTGCTGCGGCGGGCGATGGAGACGATGGCCAGGGCGGCCACCACCAGGACGGCGAGCATGACCACGGTGCCGAGGGTGCCGGTGTTGGCCACCAGCGCGGCGATGCCGCCGACGAGCGCGGCGGCCGGCAGCGTCAGCAGCCAGGCGTAGACCATCTTGCGGGCGGTGGTCCAGCGGACCTCGGCGAGCCGGCGGCCGACTCCGGAGCCGACGATCGACCCGGAGCAGACGTGGGTGGTGGAGAGCCCGAAGCCCAGGTGCGAGGAGGCGAGGATCGTCGCGGTCGAGGCGGTCTCGGCCGCGAAGCCCTGCGGTGCCTCGATCTCGACGAGGCCCTTGCCCATCGTGCGCATGATGCGCCAGCCGCCGGAGTAGGTGCCCAGCCCGATGGCCAGTCCGGCGGCCAGGATGACCCAGAACTGCGGTCCACTGCCGGACTCCTGGTAGCCGGCGGTGATCAGCACGAGGGTGATGACGCCCATCGTCTTCTGTCCGTCCGAGGTCCCGTGGGCCAGCGCCACCAGCGACGCCGAGACGGTCTGACCGTGGCGGAACCCACTCTCGGCCCGACGGCCGCCGCGACCGGCGATGACCTTGTAGGCGAGGTAGGTGGCCAGACCGGCGGCGAGACCGGCGACGACCGGGGCGATCACGGCCGGCAGCAGGATCTTGGACACCACCGTGGGGAAGTTGACCCCGGACGCGCCGGCGCCGACCAGCACGGCGCCGATCAGTCCGCCGAAGAGGGCGTGCGAGGAGCTCGACGGCAGGCCGAAGAGCCAGGTCGCGAGGTTCCACAGGATGGCACCGATGAGGCCGGCGAACACCATCACCGGGGTGACGACGGCGTCGTCGACGATGCCGCCGGAGATCGTCCTGGCGACCTCGGTGGACAGGAAGGCCCCGACGACGTTGAGCACGGCGGCGATGAGCACCGCGACGCGGGGCTTGAGCGCGCCGGTCGCCACCGAGGTGGCCATCGCGTTGGCACTGTCGTGGAAGCCGTTGGTGAAGTCGAACGCGAGCGCGGTGATGACCACCATGCACACGATGAAGAAGGTCGACGACATGGGGAGGTCGCTTTCGCCGCGGCGGAGAACCGGCGACCCCGACGGCCACCGGACGGGCCGACGGTAGGAGCGCCGACTGAACCCCGGGTGAACGGCGGCTGTGCGGGACCTGTCCCGGGAGGCGGCATCCGGGTGTTTCTCGGGCCGGGCATCGTCGCAGGTCAAGCGGGGGTCAAGAGTCCGTCAAGTGGCGGTAAAGCAGCTGCACGTGCCGCGAATGGCAAAGCTCTTCACCGGTTTTCGCGTCCGTCAACTTCTGGTTGACGGCTGCCGACAGGAGGCCGGGTGGACTCGTCAACATCGCATTGACGCCGTCGGCAACGTACCGTTGACATCGCACCCCACCGGACGGAGGCGACGTGGCCAAGCGCAGTGCCCACGCCAAGCGGCTCGCCCGCGCCGTGGAGGCGCTGCGCGCGATCGACGATCCGATCGACCGGCTCGACGCCACCCGGTCCGCGCGGGAGGAACTCGAGCGCCGCGAACGTGACGCGGTGGCCGACTGCCGGGCGGCCGGACACACCTGGCAGGACATCGGCGCCCGCTACGGACTGTCCCGACAGGGCGCGCAGCAGCGCTTCCGCCGGGCGGGACGCACCGATCCACCCGCTTCCTGACCACCATTCGTCCGCACGTCCGTGCACCACCTCGGGAGAACCCAGTGACCGACCACACGACCACCTTCGACGTCCCCGCCGACGCCGTCTTCCCCGACCTCGCCGCGGTGACCCCGGACGGCGGCTCGTGGGAGGTGTCGGCCGGCGCGACGGAGTCCCACCACCTCGACACCGCCGAGCACGACCTGCGGCGCGCGGGAGTGTCGGTCGCCCGCACCGTGGCCGACGACGGTCGTGGCTGGCGCCTCGAGCTGCCCGACGGTGAGGTGCGGACGGTCGCCGACCGGCCGCGTACCCCGGCGGACGAGGTGCCCTCGGACCTCGCCGCGGCGACGGTCGGCGTGCGCCGCGGGCGGGATCTGCGGCCGCTGGCCACCGTCAAGGTGCATCGCACCGTGCACCGGCTCGTCGTCGACGGCGTCGCGTCGGTGAGCGTGTCCGACGAGACGGTGCACACCACGGCGGCGACGCCGGACGGCGCCCTGCTGGAGGAGTTCCGGCGCTGGGTCGTGACCGGCGAGGGGGAGGTGGCCGATGCGGTGGGCGCCCGGCTCGCCGCGGTGGACGGTGTCACCGAGGACGCGGACCCCGGGAGCGACGTGGCGCGGGCGCTGGTCGGGCATCCCGCGGTGGCGCCGGAACGCCGGCGGGCGAAGAAGGGCCGGCAGACGGCGGGTGACCTGATCCTCGCGTACCTGCGCGCGCAGGACGACGCGCTGGTGGCCGGCGATCTGATGCTGCGGTCGGGTACCGGCGGCATCCACCCGACGCGGGTGGCCACGCGCCGGTTGCGCAGCACCCTGCGCATCTTCCGGCCGTTCGTGGACGCCGACCGGGCGGCCGCCTTCGACGCCGAGTTGTCGTGGTACGCGGCCACTCTCGGCGAGGTGCGGGACCGCGAGGTGCAGCGGGTCCGGATGCGGGCGCTGGTGGACGAGATCCCCGAGGAGCTGGTGCTGGGGCCGGTGGGCAGCAGCATCGACGCGGCGCTGCGGTCGGAGGAGATCCTGCACCGCGAGCGGCTCGCCGAGGCGCTGGACTCGGAGCGCTACCTGGCGCTGCTACGCGAGGCGCACCTGTGGAGCACCACTCCCCCGTTCACCGAGCGGGCGTCGAAGAAGGCGTCGTCGTTGACGAAGCGGGTCGACAAGGCGGCCGCGAAACTGGTCGCCCACCTGGAGGCGGGCCTGGCCGGGGGCGGCGATGACGAGGAGCTGCACTCCGCGCGCAAGGCCGGCAAGCGGGCGCGGTACGCGGCCGAGCTGGCCACGCCGGTGCTCGGCAAGAAGGCCGCGAAGCTCGTGTCGCGCTACGAGAAGGTGCAGGACGTCCTCGGTGACTTCCAGGACGGCGTCGTCGCCTGCGCGCTGATCCGCAGGCTCGCCGCCGGGACCGTCGGCAAGCGCAAGGAGAACGGCTTCACCTACGGACTGCTGTACGCCCGCGAGCAGCAGCGTGCGGTGGTGGCGAAAGAGCAGGCCTACGAGCTGTTCTCGGCATTACGGGGCTGAGTCGAGGGTCGGGCCAACCCGGGGCGCGTTCGAGGTCGCCATGAGGTGTGCCGGAGTAGACCTACCGCTCCCTCTTCGGCTCAAGGGCTTCGCCGCCGTCCGGTGAGCTGATCGCGTCTCGCTCTCGACAGCGCCGGTGGCGATGCGGTGTCGTTCCCGACGCTCATGACGACTCGTCGGACGTGGCCGACGTGGCGCGCGACGGCAAGACCCCCACTGCGGACGCCCGCCACACCCCGATGCGGGCCCGTGGTCGCCGTCCGCACACGGTTGGACGCCACCGCGCAGGTTTGTCCACACAGCCTCTTTTCTCCTTCCTCTGTGCCGTTCGGTCGACTAGACTCGTACACATGTTCGATACGGAACGAGCCGCCTGCGCCGAGGGCGCTGCCGCGCGCCTGACGGAGCTGGTCCGTCAGCTGCAGGGCTACGCCGAGCGTCCCGGGAATGCGGACGGCGCGGAGCTGATCACCTGCATCGGGCTGCTCGAGACGCTGAAGTCGGTGGCGTCGGCGGTGCAGGCGGAGTTCACCGCCCGCTTCACCGCCCCCCGGCACGCCGTGCTGGCCCGTCTCGGCGCCGCCGACGCCCGCGACCGGGTCCGTCGCGACATCGGCGCGCAGATCGGGCTGGCCCGGCGGGTCAGCCCGCGCGTCGGGTCGCGGTTGGCCGGCCTGGCCGGTGTCCTCACCAGCGAGATGCCGTGCCTCATGGGCGCTCTCCGAGCCGGGGTGCTCGACGAGTACCAGGCACTGCTCGTCGCCGGCGAGACGGCGACCCTGTCCCGCGAGCGCCGCGGGGAGGTCGACCGCGAGTTGGCCGCCCGCTACGGCACGATGAACCCCGCCCAGGCCCGGGGTGCCGCCGCCCGCATCGGTTACCGCCTCGACCCCGAGCCGGCGAC
>JBQGEH010000294.1:0-1720 GCA_052039515.1 Nakamurella sp.
GACGACCGCCCCGCCGCCGGAGCACGGCGACACCGCGCCGGCCGGCGACGGACACCCGGCAGATCTCGCGCACCCGACGTCCGGGCAGGTCGCCGAGGCGGTGGCCACCGCCGAGGAGGTCAACGAGGCCGACGAGGATCGGGGTCCGGCCGCGGGCCAGGATGTCCTCGACGGCTGCGCGGGCCGCCCGCTGGTAGGCCGCGACCGTCGCGGTGTCGGTCACCTCGAGCACGTCCAGCAGGTGGTGGGGGACGCCCCGACGCTCGTCGACGGGCAGCTTGGCGGTACCGATGTCCATGCCCCGGTAGAGCTGCAGGGCGTCGCCGTTGACGACCTCACCGTCGGTCTCCAGGGCCAGCCGCAGCGCCAGGTCGGACTTGCCGGTGGCCGTCGGGCCGGCGATGACGACGAGTCTCGACAGAGTGCGGGACCCGGACATGGAGGCAGGCTAACCGGCCCGGACCGGGCGCACCGACCCCCGGCGGGACCGGCCGGGGACGGTAAGTTGTCCGCTGACTACCCGATCCGCCCGGCAACGGGCAGACTCAGCGGACCGGGCCCATCCGCAGGTGGGCGTCGGACCGCACGCCAGGGGCGCCCGCGCCCGGAGGTCGAGACCTCCTCGTCACGCAGTAGGAAGGCCGTCGTTCCATGACCGAGCAGCACGAGTCCGTGACGAACGCCCCGCCGGAGCACGGCGACATCGCGC
Source organism: Nakamurella sp. (assembly GCA_052039515.1). GTDB lineage: Bacteria > Actinomycetota > Actinomycetes > Mycobacteriales > Nakamurellaceae > Nakamurella. The sequence continues at coordinate 710 of JBQGEH010000294.1, forward strand.
CGTCCGGCGACGGACCCCCGGCAGATCTCGCGCACCCGACGTCCGCGCAGGTCGCCGAGGCGGTGGCCACCGCCGAGGAGGTCAACGAGGCCGACGAGGAGTACGTCACCGAGCAGGCCGCGCTGGACGAGCCCGCCGACGGTGCGCCGGCGGCCGACGGGTCCGCCGCGAACGCCGAGACCGTCGACGACAGCCCCGCCGCCGGGACCGACGCCGACGCAGAGACCGCAGAGATCGCCGGAACCGACGTGACCACTGCCGAGTCCGCTCCGGACGCCGCCCCCACCGACGACTCCAGGGACGCCGGCGATGTCGGGCAAGCCGCCCCCGACTCCGAGGCCACCCCGGTTGACGACGGCGCCCCCGCGGGCGACATCCCGGCCGCCGCGCCGACCGAGGAGACCCCGGCCACCCCCGACGGCGCGGAGCCCGCCGGCAGCGAGACCACCACCGGCGCCGCACCGGCCGGCACCGGCCGCCCGGCCGGTCCCGGACGCCCGGGTGGTCCCGGCCGTCCCGGTGGCCCCCGCCGCCCGGTCCCGGTCCCGCGCCCGGTCGGCTCCGACGCCGCCGCGCCCGTGGTCGCGGTCTCCGAGCGCGTCGAGACCTCCGATCCCACCCCCTGGGGCCGGGTCGACGACGACGGCACCGTGTACGTCAAGACCGCCGACGGCGAGCGTGCGGTCGGCATGTGGCAGGCCGGCGCTCCGATGGCGGGCCTGGCCCACTACGGCCGTCGCTTCGACGACTTCATGACCGAGATCGTCGTGCTCGAGACCCGGATCGCCGGGCACGCCGGCGACCCGAAGGCCGTCCGGACGCACGCCCAGATGCTGCGCCAGAGCATCGACACGCTGCCCGCCGTGGGCGACCTCGACGGCGCCGCGCAGCGTCTGGACGCCGTCATCACCGCCGCCGAGTCGGCCGTCTCCTCCTCCGCCCGCGACAAGGCCAATGCCAAGGCCGCGGCCGTGGCCAAGCGGGAGGCGCTGTGCGTGGAGGCCGAGGCGC
>JBQGEH010000295.1:0-3702 GCA_052039515.1 Nakamurella sp.
GCCATGACTGCCACCCTGTCCGCCCCGATCGTCTCCGCCGGCACCTGGACCGCCGACGCCGTGCACTCCGACGTCTCGTTCAAGGTCCGCCACATGGCCGTCGGCAAGGCCAAGGGCACCTTCGCCCTGCAGTCCGCCACCCTGACCGTCGGCGAGGACGGCGCGGTCGCCGTCACCGCCGTCATCGACGCCGCCAGCGTCGACACCAAGCAGGAGCAGCGCGACGCCCACGTCCGCTCCGCCGACTTCCTGGACGTCGAGAACCACCCGACCCTGACCTTCGTCTCCACCGGCATCAAGGAGCACGACGGCGACGAGTTCATCCTGGTCGGCGACCTGACCATCCGCGACGTCACCCAGCCCGTCGAGCTGGCCACCGAGTTCCTCGGTGAGACCGTCGACGCCTACGGCGCCACCCGCGTCGGCTTCTCGGCCAAGACCTCGATCAGCCGCAAGTCCTACAACGTCTCGTTCGACGCCGCTTTCGGCGCTGGCAACGCGGTCGTGGCCGACAAGGTCGAGATCGACCTCGAGCTGGAGTTCACCAAGGACGCCTGAGCCACCCGTCGGCCGCTCCGGTCGACGCCCGCACCGCTGACGCACCCGTCCGCTCCGTCACCCGGCCGTTACGCCGGCCCGACGGAACGGGCGGGTGTTCGTCGTTGCCGGATCGGTTGCGGGTCGGTCAGAGCTGGTCGTCGAACAGGTAGCGCACCTCACCCGGCGCGTACCAGGCCAGGTCGAAGTCCTCCACGGAGCCCATCGCGAACTCGGCATCCGGATCACCCAGGTCGGCGGCGTCCACCAGCGGCAGCGCCGCCTCCACCGCCGGACCGGCATCCGCGCCGTCCACGTGGACGGCCGCCACCTGCCGCCACGCGACCGCACCGCTCAACCGGACCGCGGCCCGGTCCAGGTCCGAGCGCACGGTGACCGCCGCCGCCGGGACGTCGACCGCCACCACCACGCGCAGGGACGGACCCGCCACCGTCGCGGCGCTGTCGCCGTCGGTTCGCTCGGCCGCCAGCAGTCGCAGCGAGGCCCGGGCGGCGTCCTGCATGGCCAGGTACTCGAGATCCTCCTCGGACCAGTCCGGGTACTCCCGCTGCAGCGCCGGGCTCACCGCGAACGCGGTCCCCCCGGCCACCGGCACCTGTTCGTCGGCCAGCGCCACCCGCAATCGGGACAGGGTCGCCGGAACGTAGACCCGCAGGTCGCCCGCCGTCGACGGGCTCATCGCGCATCCGGTGAGGAATTGCGGCGGGAGGCCGGCCGCGTACCGGCCCGGCTGCGGGGGCGGGGCGTCCGCTTCTCCGCGCGCGCGTCGGGAGCCGCTCGATGCTGGACTGTGGGGGGCACGGTGGACCGCAATTCTTCGACCGCCTCGGTGATGTGGATGCTGAAATCGTCGATGTCGGGGATGGCCTCGCGGTCGGCGGTGACGCCGAAGAACACCCCGCCGCGGTAGGACGTGCAGGACACCGCGATGGCCTGCCCCAGCCCCAGCGGCGCGACCGGGTACATGGCCTCGACCGGATACCCGGCGGCGTACAAGGGGATCTGCGGCCCGGGGACATTGGTGATCAGCAGGTTGTACAGCCGTTTGGACAGCTGCCCGGCCATCCGGGCACCCAGCGCGTGCAGTGTCGGCGGAGCGAACCGCCCCAGCTCGACCAACGCATCCGCGGTCATCGGCGAACCGGTCTCCAGCTGGCTCTCCATCGCGAACGAGACCTGGTGCAGACGCATCACCGGGTTCGACTCGGCGACCGGGAGATCGAGCAGCACCGACTGCACGCCGTGGCCGCCGCCCTCCCCGCCGGCCGATCCCGCGGGACCGGGCAGCGGGGACACCGACACCGGGACCATCGCGCGGACCACCGTGTGGGTGACCACGGGTTCGCCGTGGGCCAGCAGCCAGGACCGCAGCGCACCGGCGACGACGGTCAGGATGCCGTCGTTCACCGAGCCGCCGTGCGCCCGGCGCACCGCCTTGAAATCGGCCAGGTCGGCCCGCACGGTGACGAAACGGCGCTGGCCGGAACGGGTGTCGTTGAGCAGGGAGCGCGGTGCCGGGGCCACGGTGCGGGCCAGCACGGACAGCACCCGGCCGGCGGTGTCGACCACCCGACCGGCGGCGGCCCGGGCGTCCAGCGCGGAGTAGCGCACCACGTCCAGCACATCGGTGGGCCGGGTGGCCAGATCGGCCACCGCGTCGACCACCAGGTCGACGTCGCTCGGCGACGGGTCCGGGATCCACGGCTGTTCCGGCACCACCCGGGCCTGCCGGCTGACGTCAAGGATGGCCGCGGCCACGTCGACCGCACCGATCCGGTCGACCATCGCGTGGTGCGTCTTGTTGACCAGCGCCACCCGCCCGCCGGAGAGCCCCTCGATGACGTAGACCTCCCAGAGCGGCCGGCTGCGGTCCAGCGGACGGGAGATCAGGCGACCGACCAGGTGGTCCAGTTCGGCATCCGTCCCCGGCTTCGGCAGCGCCGAGCGCCGCACGTGGTAGGTGACGTCGAAGTCCTCGTCGTCCACCCACACCGGGCGGGCCAGCCGGCCGGGCACGAACCGCACCTTCTGCCGGTACCGCGGCACGAGTGAGAGCCGGGACTCGATGAGGGACACGATCTCCTCGTACCGGAACCCGACCGGGCCCGCCTCGCCATCGGTGCCCTCGGACGCCCGGGTGGGGCCCAGGATGACCACTCCGCCGACGTGCATCGGCGAGCCGGCGTCCTCGGCATACAGGAACGCGGCGTCAGTCGCCGACAGCCGGTCCGTCACCCGCACATCGTGCCATTCGTCCCCGACAGCCGTGCCGGGCCCGGCCACGGGATCCGCCCCGGCGGCCCAGAACGACGACGGCGCGACCCGGCAACGGCGAATCCGCCCCGACCGCCGCTGTTACCGTCGTGGACGGCCCAGCCCCGACCGCGAGAGGAGTTGCCGCATGGTCGAGCCGTCGCCGTCGGCTTCCGCCGGCCTCGACTCCCCCGGCACCCCCCGCACCGTTCCCCCCGCGGAACCGGTGGTCGCCGGTGACCCGGAGGCACCTTCGGGGTACTTCGCCACCCGCCTCGCTCCGCACCCGGAGCGTTCACGGATCTGGGGCTACATCTGCGACTACCTGTCCCGCTGGATCCCGGCCGACGCCGAGGTGCTGGAGCTGGGCGCCGGGTGGTGCGACTTCGCCAATCAGGTCACCGCCCGGCGGGTCGTCGCCCTCGACCAGGACCCGACCGTCCAGCTCGCCGCGGCCGACGGCGTCCAGGCCGTCGTCGGCGACTGCACCGACCTCCACATGTTCACCGCCGACGAGTTCGACGTCGTGATGGCCTCGAACCTGCTCGAGCACCTCGATCGCGCGGCCTGCGACGCCCTGCTCGACGAGGCCGACCGGGTGCTGCGCCCCGGTGGCCGACTGGTGCTGGTGCAACCCAACTTCCGGCTCAACCCGGGGCGCTACTTCGACGACTACACCCACGTCTCGATCTTCACCGACCAGTCGCTGGGCGACTACCTCGCCTCCCGCGGCTGGACGGTGCAGCACTCCGAGGCGCGGTTCCTGCCGTTGACCATGAAGTCGCGGGCGTCGTCCCTGTCGTTCCTGGTGCCCTGGTACCTGCGGTCGCCGGTACGCCCGCTGGCCGGTCAGATGCTGTTCGTGGCCACCCCGCCGACCGGCCCGCGGCC
>JBQGEH010000296.1:0-5608 GCA_052039515.1 Nakamurella sp.
CTGGCGGTGCGGGCCCGGCGGGCGCCGGCGCGCTGGAACGAGGGCGGGACCACCCGGTGGGCGGACTCCCCGACCCCGCGGCAGCGGATGCGGGACCCGCGGCCGCGGCAGGGGGGCCGCCGGGACGGCGGGCCGCGGCGGAGCGTCGAGCGGGACTGACCGGGCTACAGCTCGATGCCGAAGCGGCGGGCCGAGCGGGCCTTCTGCCGGCTGGCCCGCAGCCGCCGCAGCCGGCGGACCAGCAGCGGGTCGTGCACGAGGGCGGCGGGCTTGTCGATGGTCTCGTTGAGCAGCTGGTAGTAGCGGGTCGGGGAGAGCGCGAACTCCTCGCGGATCGACTTCTCCTTGGTGCCCGGGTACTGCCACCACTGCTTCTCGAAGTTGAGGACGGCGCGTTCGGTCTCGGTCAGTCCGACCGGTGCGCTGTCGCCGGACCGTTCGGCGGCTGCCGCACTGTCCATGTCCGCATCTCCTTCGACCACCGTCGGGCGGCGTCCGCCCGGCCGAATCACAGACGTGTGATTCCAGCCCGCCCATCGAACCACGTCCGGCGGCGTCCGGCCCACCGCCACCCCGTCGCGGCGGTGTGAGGTCAGCGGGTCGGCGTCGCGGTCGCCGCGGTGGTGGAGGGGGGGCCGCCGGCCGTCGACGGAGTCGGGGACGTGCCACTCGCCGGGCTGTCGGGGGTGGTGGTCACCGACGTCGACGGGTCGGTCGAGCCGGTCGTGGTGGCCGGGCTGTCGGAGGTGGTCGACGTGGACGGTGCCGACGTCGACGGCGAGGTCCCGCCGGAGGTGTCGGTGGGATCGACGGGGGTGACGGTGACGGTGCTGGTCACCGTGGTCGACGGCCCCGGGTCGGCGCCGGAGGACGTCGGATCCGACGTGGGGGTGGCCGGATCGGCGGTCGTCCCGCCGGTGCGCCCGGTGACGGGCGCGGTGTCCGGGGTGCCGACCGACGCGCCGCCGAGGACGCTGAGGCCCCCCGCGGTGCCACCGGACAGCGGCGTCCCCCGGACCGCCTCGATCCCGGTGACGGTGAGCAGCGCGAGCGCGCAGGCGGCGACGACGCCGAGCCCCGCGGCGACCCAGCGGGACCGCCGGGACGGTGCCGCCGGCGGCGGGGCGACGGTCACCGGGTCCGCCGGCGCTGTCGGCACCTGCCCCCACGCCTGCTGCGTGACCGCCGTGGCGGCGGTCGGGGCCGCTCTGGCCACAGTGGCAACAGTGGCCGCAGTGGTCATAGTGGCCGCGTGGGTCTGCGCGCGGGCGACCTTGACGCGGTAGGCGGCGCTGGCCATCGAGTGGCTGTAGACCGCGGCGGCGATCATCGACACCGACGAGGCCAACGCGGCGCCGATCAGCGTCCCGGCGACGCCCAGCCGGGAGCCGAGGACGGCGGCGGTCACCGCTGCGGCGGCGCTGGCCAGCAGCGACTTGATCGACAGCTGGAAGGTGGGTGCCTCGAGGGACTCGAGGGACTCAGCGGCCGGATCAGGGGTCGAGCCGATGGCGGTAGCGGGGGCGGGCGTGGTGGTGGTCGGGGTGGCGCGGGGCGTGCGGTACGGCATCGGTTCTCTTCGTCGTCGAGCGCCCGGAAGGGCCTGTCGGCACCGGGCAGGGTTTCGCGGTCTCACCTCTCACGACGGCACACCGCGCCCCCGCGTTGCCCCGGGATGAGCCAGATCACCCCCGGCCCGGCGACCGCGCGGATCGCCGGGCCGGCGGGCCGGCGGGCCGTTCTCAGCGGCGCTGGTCCAGCGGCAGCGCGATGTCGGTGACCGCGACCGGGAAGGCACCCTTGCGCTCGACGGAGCCGGTGAGCGGATCGACCTCGTAGAGGGCGTACGCCCCGTTCACCCCGAGCGTCGCGTACCCGGTGACCGCAACCGTGCGGCCCTTGCGCAGGGTGCTGTAGAGGTCGAAGCCGGCGTCGGCGTCGGCGGCCACCCCGAGGGTGCCGGTGGCGACCAGGGTGCCGGCGTTGGCCGGGGACTGCAGGACGACCTGGTCGGCGACGGTGTCCAGGTCGAACAGCGTCGTCGCGGTGCCGGGGTCGAGGTCGTTGTTGGTGTAGGCCGCGGCCGTGATGCCGGTGGCCGGTGCGCCCGCGCTGGTGAGCGGGGTGTCGGCGACGGTCGGCCCGTTCGGCGCGTCCCCGGTGCCGAACGGCTGCCGCAGGTTCTGCCCGGTGTCGCTGACGATGCGCAGCGCGTTGGCCGCCGGGTTGAAGTCGACCCCGAAGGACGTACCCGCCGGCGCGACGGACAGCTGCCCGACCTTGGTGGCGACCGCCTTGTCGGAGATGACGTACAGGCCGCCGGCGTTGCCGACGCCGTAGAGCTTGCCGTTCTGCACCCGGTGGTCGATGCCGACCAGCGAGGTGTCGCCGGACAGCCCCTTCACCGGGGTGCCCTTCGTCGCCCGGCCGGGCTTGTTCACGGTGAAGGCGGTCAGGGCGGTGCCGTGCGAGGTCAACCCGACGGCGGTCAGGCTGCCCCGGTCGCCGCCGAACCGGAGGTCGATGGCGACGTCGACGGTGGTGGGGGCGGGGCGGGCACCGGCGGCGGCCGGGCCGGCGGTCACCGCGAGACCGGTGGTCACCAGGGCGGCGACGAGGCCGGAGGTGGCGAGGGAGCGGAGGCGCATGGTCGTTCCTCTGTTCGGAGGAGCCGGTCGGTACCGGCTGTCACCGGACGGTGACGACGGTGGTTACGCGCCCCACCCCCGGCCGCGTTCAGGCCATCCGGGACGCGATCGGCGCCGAATCGCCGCGTCCGGATTTTTTCCCCGCTGTGTGAACGCGGGTCCGAGCGGCCGCGTATCCACCCCCGACGCGAGCTGACGAGAGGGGTGCGCGTGGCGGTGCTGACCCGGCTGGGCCGGCGGGGCCGGTCGCGCCCGGCCGCCGGTCTGGGTGACGAGGCGGCGGTGCAGGCCGCCTACGCCGCGCACGGTGCCGAGCTGTACCGCTACGCGCTGCGGTCCCTCGGTGATCCGGGGGCCGCCCAGGACGCCGTCCAGGAGACCTTCCTGCGGGCCTGGCGATCGGCGGACCGCTACGACCCGGAGCTCGCGAGCCTGCGGGTCTGGTTGTTCGCGATCGTCCGCAACGTCGTCGTCGACCTGGCCCGCCGCCGCTCGGCGGCGTCCTTCGCCCGGGTACCCGGTGGCGGCGACGATGTCGAGCAGGCGCTGGCCCCGGTACCGGACGACAGCGACGCGGTGCTGGACCGCTGGCTCGTCGAGGAGGCGTTGCGCCGGCTCAGCCCGGAGCACCGGTCCGTCATCGTGGAGACGCACCTGCGCGGCCGGCCGTACGACGAGGTGGCGGCCGAGGCCGGGGTGCCGACCGGCACCCTGCGGAGCCGGGCGTTCTATGCGATGAAAGCGCTGCGGATCGCGATGGACGAGATGGGGGTGACGCCGTGAACGCCGAGGAGCACCGCGCCCTCCGGGAACTCGTGGGGGCCTACGTCCTGGACGGCCTGACCGCCGCCGAGCGCACGGCCGTCCAGGCCCACCTGGACGGTTGCGCCGCGTGCCGGGCCGAGGTCGCCGAGCTCGCGCCGGTGGCGGCGGCGCTGCACGGCGTCGACCCGGACGCGGTCACCGTCGGCACGCCGCCGCCGGCCGGACTGGGTGAATCCATCCTGGCCTCGGTGCGCGAGGGCACCCGCCGCCGTGACCGCGAGCGGCTGCTGCGGCGGACCGGCGCCGGGCTGCTGGCCGCCGCCGTCCTGGTCGGGGTGTTCTTCCTCGGCGTCCGGGCGGCGCCCACCCCGGCCACTCCGCCGGTGATCGCGATGGACGTCCAGCAGGTCGCGGCCGGGGTGTCGGCCCAGGCGGGGCTCGTCCGCCACACCTGGGGCACCGAGCTGAAGCTGGTCGCGACGGGCCTGCCCGAGGGCGCCTACACCGTCACCTTCCTGCGCCCCGACGGGACGCAGGTGCCCGGGGGCACGTTCACCGGCACCGGCCCGAACACGCTGACCTGCAGCCTGAACGGCGCCCTGCCGCTCGAGGAGACCGTCGAGATCCGGGTGACCGACGCGTCCGGCGCGGTGGTGGTCGACGCTCTCGCGGTCTGAGCGGGCACGCGGTTTACGAGACCGATACCGGCGGGCCATGTCCACGCAGCCACCGACGGCGTACCTTCCTGTGCACCCATCCGTGCACAGAGGGAGCCTCGTGTCCACCGAACTGTCCGACGACGAAAAACATCTCGCCTCTCTCGGCTACAAACAGGAGCTCAACCGCTCCTGGTCCGGCTTCTCCAACTTCGCCATCTCGTTCTCGATCATCTCGATCCTGGCCGGGTGCTTCACCTCGTTCGGGCTCGGTTGGAACAACGGCGGCCCGGCCGCGATCGCCTGGGGCTGGCCGATCATCGCGGTCTTCATCCTGCTGATCGGGTTCTCGCTGTCGGAGCTGGTGTCGGCCTACCCGACGTCCGGCGGGATCTACTGGTGGGCCGCCAGACTCGGAGGTCCCAAGGCCGGTTACTACACCGGCTGGCTCAACCTCATCGGGCTGATCGCCATCGTCGCGTCGGTGTCCTACGGTTGCGCGACGTTCCTGGACCTGACCCTGTCGGTGTTCAGCCAGAGCTGGGCCGACGGCTACAGCCTCACCCGGGTCTTCGTCATCTTCCTGGTCATCCTGGCGATCGCCGCGGTGGTCAACATCTTCTCCAGCCACCTGCTCGCGGTGCTGAACAACATCTCGGTGTGGTGGCACGTGGCCGGTGCCGCGATCGTCATCCTTGTGCTGTTCCTTGTGCCCGACCAGCACGCGAGCTTCGGTGACGTGTTCGGGCGGGTCATCAACAACACCGGGCTGTTCGACGGTGCGACCTCCGGCCCCGGCTTCCTGTTCTACGTGCTGCCGATGGCGGCCATCCTCACCCAGTACACGATCACCGGTTACGACGCCTCCGCGCACCTGTCGGAAGAGACGAAGTCGGCGGGAGATGCGGCCGCCAAGGGCATCTGGCGGTCCATCTTCTATTCCGCGATCGGCGGCTGGCTGCTGCTGCTGTCGTTCCTGTTCGCCGTGCAGGACGCCGACGGGGTCAGCGCCGGCGGCGGCGCCGTCGCGGTCATCTTCGACCAGGCGCTGTCGCCGACCTGGGCCGGCATCGTGCTGCTGATCTCCACCGCCGGCCAGTTCTTCTGTGCCGTCGCCTGTCTCACCAGCTGCTCGCGGATGCTGTTCGCGTTCAGCCGGGACGGCGCCGTCCCCGCCGCGAAGCTGTGGTCGTCGCTGTCGTCGAACAAGGTGCCGGCCAACGGCGTGCTGCTGTCGGCGTTCGTCGCCGCACTCATCACCCTGCCGGCGCTGGTCGCCGTCGACATCAACGGCGCCCCGGTCCCGGTGGACGTGCACCACCGGGCGCGCGTCGCTGTCGCCATCGGACGTGTCCGCGCCGTGCTCCCGCGTCGCCGGAAAACGATTCGGATACTTGTAGCGGTCGAGATCGGCCTTGAAGCTGGTATCGCATGCGGCCACGAGCGCGAGCAGGTCGGCCAGCGTGCCAATGCCGGGCGTCAGCCAGCCGAGCGGATCGTAGCGGCGCAGGGTCCAGAGCATGATGTCCAGGCTGTGCG
>JBQGEH010000297.1:0-3517 GCA_052039515.1 Nakamurella sp.
CCCACCGACCACAGCCGCGGCCCGGCCGAGCGGGCCGTGTCCGCCGCCGCCCAGTACGAACGCGCCGCGCAGGCCTTCTACGCCGAGTGCGCCGCCGCCGCGGACTGCGCGCTGGGCGCCGACCCGGCCGCCACCGTCACCGCCGCGATCAGCGCCCTGGCCGACGACCCGTCCGGCGACCTCGGCTCGTCGGCCGTGCTCTGGGCGATGACGATGGCGCTGCCCGACCGGGAACGCTGGGGCGACCTCGGGACCGCGATCGCCGACGCGGCCGACGGCCGCACCGGCACGCTGGCCGACCTGCTCGACGCGCTGCTGGACGACCCACCCGCCGCCGAATCGGCCCGGATGATGATCGACTGCAACGACTCCGACGAGCGCCTGGCCGACAGCGACCTGCCCACCGCGCTCAGCGACGCGGCCACCACCGCCCCGCTGTTCGGCCCGTTCCTGGTCGCGGTGAGCAGCCTGTGCCGGCAGTGGCCCACCCCGGCAGCCGCGCTCGGGGTGCTGCGCGGCGAGGGCGCCGCACCCGTACTCGTCGTCGGCGGGGTCGACGACCCCGTCGCCCCGTACGTCGGAGTGCAGACCGTCGCCGGTCAGCTCGCGTCCGCGTCGCTGATCTCCTACCAGGGGGTGCGGCACGGCGGCTACCGCGGCTGCAGCTGCGTCAGCGACGCCGTCGACGCCTACCTGCTGGACGGCACCCTGCCCACCGCCGACACCCTGTGTCCGGCCTGAGCTGCGGGAACGGACCCCGCCCGGCGACGCGGTTACCGTGGTCGCCATGACCCGCTCCGTGAACAAGACCGACGCCGAGTGGCGCGCTGAACTGACCCCGCAGGAGTACGCCGTGCTCCGCCAGGGCGGCACCGAGCGCGCCTGGACCGGCGAGTACACCGACACCACCACCCGTGGCACCTACGTGTGCCGGGCCTGCGGTGCCGACCTCTTCACCTCCGACGCCAAGTTCTCCTCGCACTGCGGCTGGCCGTCCTTCTACCAGCCCAGCGACGCCGACAACGTCGAGCTCATCCAGGACCGCAGCCACGGCATGGTCCGCACCGAGGTCCGCTGCGGCACCTGCCACTCCCACCTCGGCCACGTGTTCAGCGGCGAGGGGTACCCCACCCCGACCGACGAGCGCTGGTGCATCAACTCGATCAGCCTGAAGCTGCAACCCGCCCAGGACTGACGCGGCGGCGCCCCCCGGCGTGGTCTCCGGTCACTGTCGGTGCCGTGTCCTACCGTGGGGCGCATGCCAGCGAGCCGCGTGACCGGCGCTCCGGAAGCCGTCACCGGCACCGGGGCGCCCACGCCCGCGGAGTTCGCCGACGTCGTCGCCGCGGTCACCGCGGTGCGCGTCCGGGACGAGATCGAACTGTCCGAGCTGCCCGCCCCGCAGCGCCTCGCGCCCTACTCCCACGCCCTCGCCGCGACCGTGCACGACTCGGTCTCCGACGTCGAGATCGGCAGTGGTCGATTCGTCATCCTGTATGACCCGGAGGGAGTCGACTCCTGGGGCGGCACGCTTCGCTTCGTCGTCTTCGCCACCTGCGACGTCGAGGGCGAGATCGCCCGCGATCCGCTGCTGCCGGACGTCGGCTGGAGCTGGCTGACCGACGCGCTGGACGCCCACGGCGCCGCTCACACCGCCCTCGGCGGCACCGTGACGGCCACATCGTCGGTGCGGTTCGGCGACATCTCGGGTACCGAACGCAGCGATGACGTCGAGATACGGGCGTCGTGGACCGGGACCGGGGGTCCGTGGGCGCGTCATTTGGAGGCATTCACGGCGTTACTCGCCGTGGCCGCGGGACTCCCGCCCGAGGGAGTCGCTCCCATTGGTCCGATTCGCCCGGTCTCACGGTCCTGATCCGACAGCGCTCCGATATGTGTCGCCGATCATCAGGGGGCTCGTTCACCGATTTGGCGGATACAGGGTTATTGTTTGCAGGTACTTTCGACCGCTCCGCACCCGGATGTGCCCACCGGAGTCGTTCCACCGCAGTGCAGCGCCACCCAGTCAGACACCGAGTCACCGAAACCGAAAACGTCGGAGCAGCCAGCGCTCCCCGCGCGACACGAGGTCGTGCGTGGTCACGATGCGCAGGTAGAGAACGGAGCAGGGTCCACGATGTCGACTCTCGATCTTGGCGACAACCGGGTCCGTCGCGCACCCGACCTCCCGGGCACCAACGCCCTCCCCGGCCCGCGGGCCGCGATGGACGACGCGCCCGCGCCGCAGTGGCGCTCGTCCTCCGTGCTGCTGGTCGACCCCGACCCGATGACCCGCGAATCGCTGCGCAAGACGCTGCTACAGGTCGGGATCGGCCGGGTGCGGGAGGCTACGTCCGCCGACCAGGTGCGTGACCTGGTCGCGGAGAACGCCACCGGCGACCTCGCGCTGGTCAGCCTGGCGCTCGGATCGGGTGCCGGTGCCGTCGTCCAGTCGCTGCGGGACGCCGGCTGGGCCCGCGTCGTGGCCCTGGCGCCGACCGCGGACATCGGTCCGGTCATCGACGCCGTCGGCTCCGGTGTGCACGGGGTGCTGATCGGTCGCCGCGCGAACCCGGCCGCGGCCAACGTCCCGTCCGCGATCCACGAGCTGTCCGCGCGCGAGGTCGAGGTCATCCAGCTCGTCGCTGAAGGCCGCTCGAACAAGTGGATCGGCGACCAGCTGTCGCTGTCGGCGCTCACCGTGAAGAGCCACCTCGCCCGGATCGGCCGCAAGCTCGGCACCGGCGATCGCGCGCACATCGTGGCGCTGGCGCTGCGGGCCGGTGTCGTCTCCTGACACCGCCTCATCGGTCGACAGCGCTCCCCGCGGTTCCACCGCCGGTCTCGACGATGAGGTCGTGCCCTCTGCTCCTGCGTCGTCCCCGCTGACCGACGCGTCCCCGAACGGCCACACCGACGGTGCCGACGGCGTGCTCGACGAGGCCCCGACCGGGCCGCCGCCCGTCCCCCTGCTCGTCCCCCGCGACGGCGCACTCACCCCGCTGACCGACCCGGTCGCCCTGCACCGGCTGGCCGAGCGGATGTCCGCCACCGCCGAGCCCGGTCCGGTCGCCTTGGACGCCGAGCGCGCGTCCGGCTTCCGCTACTCCGCGCGCGCTTACCTCGTGCAACTGCGCCGGGAGGACGTCGGCAGCGTACTGATCGACCCGATCCCGCTCGGCGACCTGGTGCCGCTGCAGGACCCGCTCTCCCGGTCGGAGTGGGTGCTGCACGCGGCGAGCCAGGATCTCGCGTGCCTGGCCGAGGTCGGGCTGCGGCCGACGACACTGTTCGACACCGAGCTGGCCGGCCGGATCGCCGGGCTGCCCAAGGTCGGCCTCGGGCCGCTCGTCGAGCAGATGCTGGGCCTGAGCCTCGAGAAGGGGCACGGCGCCGCCGACTGGTCGGTGCGGCCGCTGCCCGACGCGTGGCTCAACTACGCGGCGCTGGACGTCGAGGTGCTGCTGGAGCTGCGCGAGGCGATGATCGCCGAGCTCGACGCCCAGGGGAAGCTCGA
>JBQGEH010000298.1:0-4140 GCA_052039515.1 Nakamurella sp.
CCCTGCTCGATCAGCGCGAACACCGGTCCGGCCAGCCCCAGCGCACCGAGCACCGCCCCGAGGTAGTCCACCGGGACCCGGGCGGTCGCCGGGACGTGCGGTTGCTCCCGCGCGAGTGGACCGAGCAGGACCACGGTGACGGCGATCGGTATCACGTTGATGCCGAACACCCACCGCCAGGAGACGGCGTCGACGAACACCCCGCCGAGCAGCGGCCCCACGATGGCGGCGATGCCCGACCAGGCCGTCCAGCGCCCGATGGCACGGCTCTGCGCCGGTCCGGAGAAGGCGGCGATGATCATGGCCAAGCTGGACGGCACGAGCAGCGCACCGGCCGCTCCCTGGAGCCCGCGGGCCACGATGAGGAACAGCCCGCCCGGCGCCACGGCGCACAGCACCGACGTCACCCCGAAGCCCAGCAGCCCGATCCGCAGGATCCGGATCCGGCCGAACTGGTCGGACAACGAGCCGGCCAGCAGGATCAGCGACCCAAGGGTGATGAGGTAGGCGTCCAGCACCCACTGCTGGACGGTGAGTCCGCCGCCGAGATCGCCGACGATGGCGGGCAGCGCGACGTTGACGACGGTGCCGTCCAGGAAGGCCACGAAGCTGGCCAGGACCGCCACCACCAGCACCCGACGTTGCCCCGGCGTCATCGGGCCGGCCGCGTCCGTCGCGGAAGGCCCGGCGCTCACCGCCGCCCCCGCCCCGGCCGTCCGGCCCGCGTGCCGTCGTTTACCGTGCTGCGGTATGGACCGCCCGACGCGGACGACACGGACGCCCGTCCCGGCCGCCGTCGGACATCGCCGCTGGCGGTCACAGCTGCTCACCCCGGATGCCGGGCTCGACGACCCGGCCGACGTGGTGCGCTGGATGGGAGCCCTGCAGGCCCAGGACCACGGCCAGTCGCTGTGGGCGGTCGCCTCCCGGCTGCGTGTCCCGTCCGTCGCCGCCGTGGAGGCGGCCGCCGCGGCCCGCACGATCGTGCGCACCTGGCCGATGCGCGGCACCATCCACTGGGTGCCGGCGGTCGACGCGGACTGGATGGTGGCGCTGTCGCAACAGCGGATGGCCGCTACGCACCGCACCCGGCAGGCCCAGCTCGGGCTGACCGGGGACGTCGTCGACCGCGCCCGGGACCTCCTGGTCACCGCCCTGCGGGACGGCCCGCTCGACCGGCCCACCGTGATGCGGCGGTGGACCGACGGCGGGATCGCCGTCGACGGTCAGCGGGGCTACCACCTGCTGTGGACGTTCGCCCACGAGCGGCTGGTGCTGATCGGACCGATGGCCGGCCGGCAGCAGACGTTCGTCCTGTTCGATCAGGCCGTGCCGGTGGCCGCCCGGGCCCGTCCGGCGGACCCGGGGGCGGAGCTCGCCCGGCGCTACCTGCAGAGCCATACGCCCTGCACGGCCCGCGACTTCGCCTGGTGGTGCGGGTGCACGCTGACCGAGGCGCGGCGACGGCTCGCCGCGGCCGGCGCGGTCGCCGACCCGGCCGATGCGGGGGAGCGGGGGTGGCTCGTTCCGCCGGGCCCGGTGGCCGATACCGGGCACGCTGCCGGGGTGGCGCTGATCGCCGGTTTTGACGAGTTCCTGCTGGGCTACCAGGACCGCTCCGACGTGCTGCCGGCGGCGGTCGCCGACCGCATCGTGCCGGGCGGCAACGGCGTGTTCCTGCCGTGCGTGGTCGTTGACGGTGTCGTCGTGGGGACGTGGAAGCGCACGATCGGTCGTGACCGGGTCGACGTCGCCGTCACCCGCTTCGACGGGCGCCGGCCGTCCGTGCGGGACCTGACCGCGGCGGCCCGCCGCTACGCCGGTGCGGTCGGCCGGTCGGCGGTCGACGTCACCGTCGGTTGAGTCGCCGCCGTCCCAACCCGGAGCCCGGTCGCTGTTCGAGCCGTCGATGGCGCACCCCCGGGGATCCGTGCCGCCGGCGTGCCCCGGCGGTACGGCGAGAACACTAGAGAAGGGGTCCGACAGTGTGCCGACGTGGTGGGCGCCGCGGGTGACGCCCCGGAAGAACCCCTGGAACGCGACACACCCCCGGGCGGACCCGGGGGTGTGTGTCGTACGGCGCCGTGGAGGCGGATCGCTGTGCCCCCGGCAGGATTCGAACCTGCGCACCTGCCTCCGGAGGGCAGTGCTCTATCCCCTGAGCTACGGGGGCGCGAGAGGAAACACTACCCGACGCGCGGGCCCTCCGATGCCACCCCGGCCACCCCTGCGACCCCGCGGGCGGTGGGCAGCCGGTAGCGGGTGAGCCGCGAGCTGTTGCCGACCACCGCCACCGACGACGCGTTGTGCAGCACTGCGGCCAGCACCGGCGACAGGGCGCCGGCCGCGCTGACGGCGAGCCCGACCGCGTTGACCGCGATGGAGAGCCCGTAGTTCTGCCGGATCAGTCCGACGGCGTGCCGGCTCAGGTCGCGCAGCTCCAGCACCGCGTCCAGCCGGTCGCCGGCCAGCGCGACGTCGGCCGTCTCCACCGCGACGTCGGTGCCGCCCAGTCCCATCGCGATGCCGATGTCGGCGAGTGCGAGCGCCGGCGCGTCGTTGGTGCCGTCGCCGACCATCGCCACCGTGTGGCCGGCCGCCTGCAGCGCGGCGACGATGGCCTGCTTGTCCTCCGGCAGCACCTCGGCTTGCCAGGCGTCCACGCCCAGCTCGGCGGCGACCACCGCGGCGACGTCGGCGTGGTCCCCGGTGAGCATGACGATCCGGCGGACGCCGTCGGCCCGCAGCCGGGCGAGCACGTCCGCGGCCTCGGCGCGCACCACGTCACGGAGGCTGACCAGGCCGACGAGCTCCCCGTCGACGGCGAGCAGCAGCGGGGTCTCGGCCCGGCGCTGCAGGCGCGCCACCCAGTCCTGCGCGTCGGCGGCGACGGTGACGCCCTCCTGGCGCAGCAGCGCAGCATTGCCGAGGAGCAGCACCCGGCCGTCGGCCTGGGTGCGCATGCCGAAGCCGAGCAGCACCTCGCACTCCTCGTGGGCGGGGATGGAGATCCGGCGTTCCTCGGTGGACCGGATGACCGCCTGGGCGAGCGGGTGGCGGGAGTGGATCTCCGAGCTCGCGGCGTAGGCGAGCACGCGTTCGGGCTCCCATGCGGGGTGGAAGGAGATGACCTCGGTGACCACCGGTCGACCCTCGGTGAGAGTGCCGGTCTTGTCGAACACGATGGCGTCGACGCGGCCCATCGCTTCGAGGTGGGAGCCGCCCTTGACGAGGATGCCGCGGCGGGCGCCGTTGCCGATGGCCGCGCTGATCGCGGTCGGTGTGGACAGGCCGACCGCGCACGGGCAGGCGACCAGCAGCATCGTCATGGCCCGCCGGACGTCCCGGGTGATCAGCAGCGTCGCAGCGGCCACGGTGAACGACAGCGGCACGAACCGGCGGGAGAAGGTGTCCCCGACGGTCTGGATGGGCGCCCGGTCGGACTGCGCCTCCTCGACCCGGGCGATGATCCGACCGATGGCCGTCTCCGGCCCGACCGCGGTGGCCCGCACGACCAGCCTCCCGCGCAGCAGCACGCTGCCGGCGTGCACGGCGGTACCGGCGCCCACCGTGACCGGCAGGTTCTCGCCGGTGATGGCGCTCTGGTCGAGGATGCCGTCGCCCTCGACGACGATCCCGTCGACCGGCAGCGCCACCTGCTCGTGGACCACGACCCGGTCGCCGACCCGCAGCGCGGCGATGTCGACGAGTTCCTCGGCGCCGTCACGACCCTGCGCCCAGATCGTCGTCCGGGTGCCGGTGAGCAGGCTGGTGATGGCCCGCCGGGTCCGCCGCAGCGTCAGGTCCTGCAGGTACTCGCCGATGTTGAGCAGCCACAGCACGGTCAGGGCCACCACGTTCTCCCGCAGCAGCAGTGACGCGACGGTGGCCGCGGAGACCAGCGCGTCGGTCCCGGCGGTGCGCCGGCCCCGCAGGGTGGCCACGGCACCGCGGAAGAACGGATACCCGGTGAACAGGGTCGCACCGGTGGCCAGGGTGCGGCCCCGCGGCCCCAGCACCGGCGGCCGTCGGAGCCCGTACCGGCGCACGCCCAGCAGCACCAGCGCGACGCCACCGACGATCATCCGCAGCAGGTCCCGGTTGCCGATCTCGGCCGACCGCGGGCGCCGGTCGACCGCG
>JBQGEH010000299.1:0-13751 GCA_052039515.1 Nakamurella sp.
TCTCGGCCAGCGTCGCCCCGGTCGCCTCGATCAGCTCCCGCGGCGGGGTGTAGACGCCGTTGTGCCGGCCCAGGTAGCAGGGGTCGTGGTAGGTGACGGTGCCGGTCCTGGCGCCGACGGCCCGGTCCACCGGGGCCACCGCGACAAGGTACTTGTCGCGCACCAGCCGGTTCAGAAGATGGCAGTGGAGCACCACCACCTACGTCCCGCCCAGCGACGGGTACTCGTTGAGCAGCGTGTTGAAACAGTGCGCGCAACTGACGACGACCTTGCGGCGGGTCCGCTCACCGAACGCGGCGTTGATGACCTCGACGTTCTGCTGCGCCATCATCTGGAACAGGAACTCGTTGCCGGCCCGCCGCGCCGGGTCGCCGGTGCAGGTCTCCTCGGTGCCGAGCACCGCGAAGGTCACCCCGGCCATGTGCAGCAGCTCGGCCACGGCCCGGGTGGTCTTGCGGGCCTTGTCCTCGAAGGCGCCGGCGCAGCCGACCCAGAACAGGTACTCGGTGTCGTCGTCGAGCTCGCCCTGGACCACCGGGACCTCGAAGTCCAGTCCCTTCGCCCAGTCCATCCGGTCGCGGTTGTTCTGCCCCCAGGGGTTGCCCTTGTTCTCCAGGTTCTTGAACAGCCCGCCCAGCTCGGTGGGGAACTCCGACTCGATCATCACCTGGTAGCGGCGCATGTCCACGATGTGGTCGACCTGCTCGATGTCCACCGGGCACTGCTCGACACAGGCACCGCAGGTGGTGCAGTCCCACAGCACGGCCGGGTCGATGATGCCGTCGAGGTCGGCGCCGGCGACCAGCGGCCGGGCCGCCTCGGCGAGCGCCCCCGCGGGCACCTTCGCGAGCTGCTCCTCGGTGGCCTTCTCGTTGCCCTCGGCGTCGGTGCCGCCCCCCGCGGCCAGGTACGGCGCCTTGGCGAAGGCGTGGTCGCGCAGCTGCAGCATGACGACCTTGGGCGACAGCGCCTTGCCGGTGTTCCAGGCCGGGCACTGCGACTGGCAACGGCCACACTCGGTGCAGGTGTTGAAGTCCAGCCAGCCCTTCCAGGAGAAGTCCTCCACCTTGCCGGCACCGAAGGTGTCGGTTTCCGGGTCGGCCTCCTCCAGGTTGAGCACCTGCCCGTTCGACATCATCGGCTTGAGCGCCCCCAGCGCCACCCCGCCGTCGGGCTCGCGCTTGAAGTAGATGTTGAAGAACGCGGTGAAGCGGTGCCAGGCGATGCCCATGGTCAGGTTCCGGGCGATGACGATGGCCCACACCATCGACACCAGCACCTTGACGAACGCCACGATGGAGATGGCCGCCAGCGACGCCGGCAGGATGGCGCCGAGCGCGTGCGAGATCGGCGACGCCCACACCGGGTACGGCAGCAGGCCGTTGGCGTCGCGGAAGCCCCGGATGAGGAAGATGCAGACGGCGATGATCGCGATGACCGACTCGACGAAGTACGCCTGCGCGAAGTTGGACCCGACGAAGCGGGACTTGCGCTCGGCGACCCGCGGGTGGTTCCGCTGCCGGATGACGATCAGCGTCCCGATGCCGAGCAGCGTGGTCAGCGCGATGAACTCGACGAACAGCCCCCACAGCGCCCAGTGTCCGATGACGGGCAGCTCGTAGTCGGGGTAGAAGACCTCACCGACCGCCTCGACGAGGGTGAGCACCAGCGCGCCGAACCCGACCATGACGAACCAGTGCGCGACGCCGACGATGCCCCACTTGAGCATCCGGGTGTGGCCGAGCGACTCGATCAGCACCCGCTTCAGCCGGGGCCCGACCGGACCGTTGCGGGTGGCGTCCGGGGCGCCCAGCTGCACGGTCTGCTTCATCTTCCAGGCGGCAACACCGAGCATGGCGAACCCGGCGACGATCAGCACGATCGCCAACGGCGCCAGGATGTAGGACAGCAGAGTCACGGACGACGACCTTCCGGCGACCGGCGGGACGGACGCCGGTGGTGATCGGCGCCTGCCGCCCCGGGGCGGGGATCGGTCGGGCGCACGTGATCACGACCGTACCCAGTCCCCGGGTCCGGGCCGACCGCCCGCCCGGATCGGGTCAGCGGGCGGTGGAGTCCCGGCGGAAGTTCAGGAACGCGCGCGACGGCGTGGGCCCGAGCTGCCCCTGGTACCGGGAGCCGTAGACGGCCGATCCGTAGGGGTGCTCGGCCGCGCTGGTCAGCCGGAACAGACACAGCTGCCCGATCTTCATGCCCGGCCACAGGGTGATCGGCAGGTTCGCCACGTTGGACAGCTCCAGCGTGATGTGACCGCTGAAACCCGGGTCGACGAAGCCGGCGGTGGAATGGGTGAGCAGGCCCAACCGCCCCAGTGAGGACTTGCCCTCCAGGCGGCCCGCGAGGTCGTCCGGCAGCGACACCGCCTCGAACGTGGACCCCAGGACGAACTCCCCCGGGTGCAGCACGAACGGGTCGTCGCCCTCCGGCTCGACCAGCGAGGTCAGGTCGTCCTGCTGCTGCGACGGGTCGATATGGGTGTAGCGGGAGTTGTTGAACACCCGGAAGAAGCGGTCGAGCCGCACGTCGATGCTGGACGGCTGGATCAGCGTCGGGTCGAAGGGGTCGATGCCGAGGCGCCCGGAGTCGATCTGGGCCAGCAGGTCACGGTCCGACAGCAGCATCGTCGGAGCATAACGGTGCACGTCGCCGCGCCCCCCCGGCCCTGTGCCAGGGTGGAGACCTGGTGACGACCCCCGACGAAGGAGCTGCCGTGTTCGCCCGCCTCATCGCCCGCATCGTCGTCCTGGCTGTCGTCTTCGGCCTCCTCGGTCTCGCCGTCGGGCTGGTCGGGAAGTACGCGCTGGACTGGTCCGCGTTCGAGAACCCCTTCTACGCGGTCGCCGCCGGGATCATCGTCGGCGCGGTCCTCGGTGTGGTCACCTCGATCCGCATCGAGTCGGCGCGACGCCGGGCGGCGGCACCCCGGCGGTGATCCGCCGCCCGCCCCCGCACGGCGGATGACAGGATCACCGGTCATGAGCACCGTGCTGACCTTCGACGGGCACACCCCGCAGATCGACCCGGACGCGTGGCTGGCCCCGTCCGCGACCGTCATCGGGCGGGCGACGATCGGCGCGGACGCCAGCGTCTTCTACGGCGCGGTGGTCCGCGCCGACACCACCGACGTCACGATCGGGCGGCGCACCAACCTGCAGGACAACGTGGTCGTGCACGCCGACCCCGGCCACCCCGCCGTGATCGGCGACGACGTCACCGTCGGGCATGCCGCGGTGCTGCACGGCTGCACCGTCGAGGACGGGGTGC
This sequence comes from Nakamurella sp., assembly GCA_052039515.1. GTDB lineage: Bacteria > Actinomycetota > Actinomycetes > Mycobacteriales > Nakamurellaceae > Nakamurella. The sequence goes on from JBQGEH010000299.1 coordinate 3,286, forward strand.
TGATCGGCATGGGTGCGGTCGTGATGAACGGCGCCGTCGTCGGTGCGGGATCGCTGGTCGCCGCGGGCGCGCTGGTCGTCGGCGGGCAGCAGATCCCGCCGCGCAGCCTGGTCGCCGGCGCCCCGGCCAAGGTCCGCCGCGAGCTCACCGACGACGAGGTCGCCGCCAACGCCGACAGCGCCGTCCGCTACGCCGCGCTCGCCGCGCGGCACCGCGCCGCCACCGGCTGACGTGTCCGCACAGCGCGGCGTCACCGTGGCCGGGTGGCTCGGGTCGTTCGCGGTCCTGATCGTCTTCCAGCTGCTGGGCACCGCCCTGGTCGCGGCGGTCGGCGTCGACCTCCCGGGCACCGTGGTGGGACTGGCGTTGCTGGGCGTCGCGCTGACCGTCGGCCGCCGCGGCCGGACCTGGCGGCGGCAACGGGTGGAGCCGGCCGCCGACACCCTGCTCGAACTGCTACCGCTGCTCTTCGTCCCGGCCGGGGTCGGCGTGGTGGCCTACCTGCCGGTGCTCGGCGAGCACCTGGGCGCGGTCGCGGTGGCGCTGCTGCTGTCCTTCGCCGCCACCCTGCTGACCACCGGCGGGCTGCTGGAACTGCTGCTGCGGCGACGGGCCCCGCAATGACCGCCGTCGTCGCCTCGCCGGTGTTCGGCACCGGGCTGACCGTCGGGGTGTACGCGGCCGCGCTGTGGCTGTACCGCCGCTGCGGCCGGCACCCGCTGCTGACCCCGGTGATGGTGACGATCGTCGTCGTCGCCCTGCTGCTGCGTGCGCTGGGCGTGGACTACGACACCTACGCGGCGTCCGCCGCGCCGGTGAGCATGCTGCTGGGCCCGGCGACGGTGGCGCTGGCGCTGCCGCTGGTCCGCGCGGCCCGTGGGTTGCGCGCCGACTGGCTCCCGGTGCTGGTGTCGCTGGCCTGCGGCTGCCTCGTCGGCATCGGCAGCGTGTGGGTGCTGGCCGCGGTGCTCGGCGCCGACGACACCCTGGTGCTCGCGCTGCTGCCGAAGTCGACGACCACCCCGTTCGCGATCGGGCTGGCCGAGACGATCGGCGCGCCCGCCCCGCTGGCCGCGGTCTTCGCCATCACCTCCGGGGTGATCGGCGCGGTCGTGGGGCCGACGCTGCTCTCGCTCACCCGGATCCGCGACCCGCGGGCCCGGGGTCTGGCCATCGGGGTGTCCGCGCACGGCATCGGCACCGCCCGGGCGCTGCAGGAGGGTCCGGTCGCCGGCGGCTGGTCCAGTGCCGGCATGGTGCTCAACGCGCTCGCCACCACCGCCGTGCTCCCGGTGCTCGTGCACCTGGTCCGGGGCTGACCGGTGGCCCGCCGACGCCGCTCCCCGCTGGCCACGCTGCTGTCGACCCCGCCACGGCGGCCGACCCGGCGCACCCCGGCCGTCGCCGCACCGGCACTGCCCGGACTCCCCGGGACGGCCCGTCGGCCGCCCGCCGCCACCCGTCCGGGCGGGCGGGGCAGCTGGACCGAACACGTCCACCTGGGCCCGGCGGGGAGCCGCGGCTACGCGCTCTACGTGCCGCCCGGACTGCGCCGCACCACCCCGGCCCCGCTGCTGATGCTGCTGCACGGGTGCACCCAGACGCCCGCCGAGTTCGCCGCGGCGACCCGCTTCAACGCGCTCGCCGATCGGCAGGGCGTCGTGCTCGTCTACCCCCAGCAGCCGCCGACGGCCAACCTCAACCGCTGCTGGAACTGGTTCGAGCCGCGCCACCAGTCACGGTCGACCGGGGAGCCGGCGATCCTGGCCGGACTCATCCGGTCGCTGCTCACCGACGGCCGGGTGACCCTGGACCCGACCCGGATCTACGTCGCCGGCATCTCCGCCGGCGGCGGGATGGCCAGCACCCTCGGGGCCACGTTCCCCGACGTCGTCGCCGCGGTGGGGGTGCACTCCGGGCCGCCCTTCAAGTCCGCGTCCGGCGGCCGGGAGGCGCTGGCGGCGATGGCCGGCCGGACCGCCCTGCCGGCGCTCGGTGAGATCCCGGCGCGGGCGCTCGGGCTGCCGCCGATGGTCGTGTTCCAGGGCAGCCGCGACCTCACCGTCCGACCGGCGACCGCGGCCCGGCTGACCACCCAGTGGCTGACGGTGGCGGCCGCGGCGCACGGCCCCGACGATCCCCGGCGGGTCGTGCGGTCCCGGTCGTCGACGTCGGAGACCGGCGGTCGGACGGCGTCGATGACCCGCTGGTACTCCGCCCGCGGCCGGACCGTGCTGGAGAGCTGGCTGGTCGACGGCCTGGCCCACGCCTGGTCGGGAGGGCTCACGCAGGGGTCGTTCAGTGACCCGGCCGGGCCACGGGCGACCACCCGGATGTGGCGGTTCCTCTCCGCGCAGCGGCTCGGCGACTGACCCGCGCAGCGGCCGGGCGACCGACCCGTCAGGACGCGACGAACGCGGCCAGCCCGTCGATCAGCCGCTGGACGTCGTCGGTGTCGGTATACGGCGCGATGCCGATCCGCAGCCCGCCCGCGGTACCCAGGCCGAGGGCCTTGGACGGCTCCAGCGCGTAGAACGATCCGGCCGGCGCGTTGACCCCACGGGCGGCCAGGAAGCGGTGGGCGTCCTGCGGGTCCCGACCGGCGACGGTCACCAGCAGGGTCGGTGTGCGGTGCGACGCACGCGAGTACAGGGTCACGCCGCGCAGGGCCGCCAATCCCTCCTCGACCGTGCGGCGGAGCTCGGCCTCGTGCTCCTCGACCGCCGCCATACCGTCCTGCAGGCGACCGATCCGGCTCCGCCCCGAACCCCCGCCGAGACCCGCCAACACCTCCACCGCCGCGGTGGTGCCGGCCAGCAGCTCGTACGGCAGCGTGCCCAGTTCGAACCGCTCCGGCACGGCGTCGCTGGACGGGGTGAGCTTGTCCGGCCGCAGGGTCTGCAGCAGGTCGGGCCGGCCGGCCAGGACTCCGCAGTGCGGGCCGAGGAACTTGTACGGGGAACAGGCGAACAGGTCCGCCCCGAGGGCGGTGACGTCGACGGGCGCGTGCGCGGTCAGGTGGACGCCGTCGACGAAGAACAGCGCGCCGACCGCGTGCACCCGCTCGGCGATGGCGGCCAGCGGGGGCCGGGTCCCGATCAGGTTGGACGCACCGGTCACCGCGACCAGTCGGGTCCGTTCGGTCAGGACGGCCGCGACGGCGTCGGCGGTCAGCTCTCCGGTGGCCGGGTCGAAGGCCGCGGTCCGGACGGTGGCGCCGGCGGCCTGTGCGGCGAGCACCCACGGCCGGCTGTTCGCGTCGTGGTCGAGGTCGGTGACGACGACCTCGTCGCCCGGCCCCCAGCCGCGACCCAGGGTGCGGGCCAGGTCCATCGTCAACGCGGTCATGCTCCGGCCGAAGACGATGCCGCCGGCATCGGCGGCGAGCAGGTCGGCCACGGCCTGGCGGGCGTCCAGGACGACCGCGTCGGCCCGCCGCTCGGAATCGGTGATCCGTCCGCGGTTCGACAGGCCCGCGGTCATCGTCGACGCGACCGCGTCGGCGACGTCGGACGGCACCTGTGAGCCGCCGGGACCGTCGAAGAAGGCGGTGCCCGACCGCAGCGCCGGGAACCGCGCGCGGAGGGCGGCGACGTCGTAGCTCATGGGCGCCGACCCTACGGAACGACGGTCCGGCTACCGGCCGGGGGTCAGGCGACGCTGACGATCAGCGCCTCGCCCTGGCCGCCACCGCCGCACAGCGCCGCCGCACCGATGCCGCCGCCCTGCTCCTTCAGCGCGTGGGCCAGGTGCAGCACGATGCGGGTGCCGGAGGCGCCCAGCGGGTGGCCGATGGCGATGGCGCCGCCGTCGACGTTGACCTTCTCCGGGTCGACCCCGAGTGCCCGGGTGCTCGCGATGCCGACGGCGGCGAACGCCTCGTTGATCTCGACGGCGTCGAGGTCGGCGGGGGCGACGCCCTGCCGCTCGCAGGCCTTGGTGATCGCGTTGGCCGGCTGCAGCTGCAGGGTGGAGTCCGGGCCGGCGACGGTGGCGTGGGCGCCGATCTCGGCGAGCCAGGTCAGCCCGTGCGCCTCGGCGTACGCACGGCTCGTCACCACCACGGCGGCGGCGCCGTCGGAGATCGGCGAGGCGGAACCGGCGGTGATGGTGCCGTCCTTGCGGAAGGTGGGCTTGAGCCGGGACAACGTCTCGACGGTGGTGTCCGGACGCACCCCCTCGTCGTGGGTCACGGTGATCGGCTCGCCGCGACGCTGCGGCACCTCGACGGGGACGATCTCGGCGTCGAAGCGGCCCTCCTTCCAGGCCAGCGCGGCCCGGCGGTGGCTGTTCGCGGCGAAGGCGTCCTGGTCGGCCCGGCTCACCTGGTAGGTGTCGTTGGCCTCCTCGGTGAGCTCACCCATCGACTTGTCGGTGAAGTAGTCCCACAGGCCGTCGCGCTCCAGCGCGTCGTGCATCGCGACGTCGCCGTAGGTCAGCACCGACGGCAGCACGTGCGGGGCCTGGCTCATCGACTCCATGCCGCCGGCGACCACGACGTCGTAGTCGCCGGAGCGCACCAGCTGGTCAGCCAGCACGATCGAGTCCACACCCGACAGGCAGACCTTGTTGATGGTGATCGCGGCGGTGCTCATCGGAATGCCCGCGTTGACGGCGGCGATGCGGGCCGGGTTCTGGCCGGTGCCGGCGGCGACGACCTGGCCCATGATCACGTAGTCCACGTCGGCGGCGGCCACCCCCGCCCGCTCCAGCGCCGCGCGGATCGCCGCGGTGCCCAGGTCGGCCGCGGTCAGCGACGCGAGCCCGCCCCGGTACTTGCCGATCGGGGTGCGCGCCCCGGCCAGGATGACGGAGGGGGTCGGTGCGGTCATGGTGGTCCTTCGAGGTCCGAGATCGACGGCGGCCGATCGGCAGAGCCGGGGGCGCGGGAGCGGCGGCCCGGTGGGCGGTCCCGGCGGCTGGTCCGATCGACTCCCGCCGGACGGCCGGCGGGGCGACGTCGCCCACGCAGCGGCACCCGGTGGTGATCGGCCGGCTCGTGGCGACGGCCCGGATGTGGCGTGTGCCACGAGCATACGCGTCGTTCACCCGTTTCCGGTGCCGTTGCGACACCGCGGGGACGGCGCCGACCCGTCCGGTCTAGTGTCGTCCGCCCACTAGCGGCGCCCGGTCGCCCGGTCGGGATCCGTTGCGGCTCAGCGCGTCTGACCCGGGGCCGTCCCGCGCCGGTCGGCGGTCGCCGCTGTAGTGAGCTGTCGTCAGTGCGGACGACGACCGGTCGGTCAGGATCCCGCCGCCCGGCCGTCCCGCCACTCGACGACCAGCTCGCGACGGGCTCCGAAGCGTTCCAGGTGGCGACCGAGCACGTCCTTGACCCGGTCGAGTTGCTCGGCGTCCGGCGCGGCCGCGGTGAGCAGCAGGACGCCGTCCCCCGGGATCACCTCACCGACGCCGTCACCGATGCGCAGCCGGCCGGCGGTGTCGTCGTGGCCGTCGACCGCTTCGACGTCGACCTTGCGACCGAGGTGGGACAGCAGTTGCTTGGCGTACCGACCGGGGGCGTCGGTGGCGACCAGGGCGTGGGCATCGGGCACGGTGCACTCCTCCGGGGGGCGACGCGGTGTCGACCGCCGGCGCCGACCGTACCGGTGCCGGCTGTGCCACACCGCCGGACCCCGGACAGCAGACGACCCGCCGACCGTCCCGGGGGACGGCCGGCGGGTCGCCGGTGCGCGGTGGGTCAGACGTTCAGACCGGCCGCGTCGACCTTGCGGTGGTAGCGCATGCCGAGCGCGCCACCGACGATGCCGCCGAGCAGGGTTACCAGCACGATGGCGACCAGCGCGATGATGCCGGCGGTGCCCAGGGTGCCCTCGTTGATCGGCAGCCGCGGCAGGTTCAGCGACGACAGCACGTTGTACTTGTCGCCCAGGATCGCGGCGGCCACGGCCACCACGACGGCCACGATGATGCCCCAGATCCAGACGGCGACGCCCTGCTTGACCCCGTTGAAGCGGGCCATCCGGCCGGCGACGTAGCCGCCCGCGACGAAGGCGACGAACAGGGCCACGAGCAGGGCGATCCCGCCGACCAGCCCGATGGTGCGGGCGGTACCGGTGGCCTGCTGCGCCTGGTCGGCGATCTCCTGGGCGCTGGTGTCGGTGGTCAGGCTCAGCCCGACACCGGTGGCGGTGAGGACGGCGCCGAGGATGGCGGCGATGCCCACGGCGGTCAGCCAGCCGAAGAAGGCGCTGCCGAACTTCATGCCGCCGAAGCGGTCCTCCTGGCGCGCCCGGACATCGGTGGCGTCGATGCGGGCCGGGGAGGCGGTGATGCGGTCGTCGGTGGTGTGGCTCATGACTGCTCCAGTGGTGAGGTGGCCGGATCCGGCCGTGTGGAGAGACGGGTGCGGACGGCGGTCGCCACCCGCGGCGGGAACTTCCGGTCAGCGACCGGACGGGCCGTACGGGCGGGTGGTGTCGGTGCGGGTGGCGTCGCTGACGGCGGACCGGGCGCGGTCGGCGGTCCGCTCGGCGACCTCACGGGCGCTGGGCGCGTCGGCGGCCTGCCGACGCAGCTTCGGCGCCTCGTCCTCGGCCTTGCTCAGGTAGGACTCCCAGCGCTCCTGCATCGGCTTGATCAGCCCGCCGCCGGCACCGACGACGATGACACCGCCGACGGTGGCCAGGATGGCGATCAGCACCGGGGTGGTCACGGTGGTGGCGACGCCGATCTGGTTGAGCGCGGCGACCACGCCGAGGAACAGGATGAAGATGCTGGCGATGTTGGCCAGGGTCTTGCCGTACGACAGACCGCCCAGGGTCCCCTGGATCAGGGTCTTCACGGCGGCGGCGACGGCCGCGGCGATCACGATGATGATGATGGCGACGACCAGCGACGGCAGGAACGCGATGATGCTGGTCAGCAGGTCACTGATCGGGTTGGAACCGAAGACCCCGAACGCGAGCTGCAGGACGAACAGCGCGAGCGCATAGTAGACGATCTTGGCGACGATGTCGCTGGCGTCGAACTTGCTGGACTCCAGGGCGCGCTTGATGCCGCCGCGCTCCACGGCGCGGTCGAACCCGGCCCGCTCCAGCACCTTGTCGACGGCCTTGGCGATGGCCTTCACGATGATCAGGCCGAGCACCAGGATGACCAGGAACAGCAGCAACTTCGGGACGAACGTGATGACGGCGTCGAGGCCGTTCTGCAGCGACTCTTTCACTGGGGAACTCCACTTCGGGCATGGCGGATGAGCGCGACGGGCGTCGCGCACGGGAAGGCAGACAGAGGCGTCGGAGGCGGGCGGCACCCGCCGTCGACGTCACCCCCGGGTGGCGGACGCACGCCGGTCAGGACGTCCGCGACACCGGTGGCCGTCGGTGGATCTCCGGGACCGGCTGCGTCGGGCAGCGGATCCGGGAGGTCGGTCGCGGCGACCGGCTTTCCGGGTGTGACGGTGGACACGACCGGCCGCGTCCTCCGACGACTCCAGTGATAACCGATCGGGTGAGGGTCTAAACCATTCCTCGACCCCGCAGACGTGATGCGTCCCTCGTCCGCCCGGCACCCACGACACCATCGTGGTGTCACGGAGGCCCCGGCACCGATTCATCGACCGTAGATGGACAGAGCGCGAACCTTCCACGGCTCGTGCGACCGTCCGGGCAGGAGTACCGGGACGCCGGGCCGGGAACAAAGCACCGGGGCCCGGACGTTGCGCCCGCCGTCCCACCACGCCCGTCGACGCGCGTGTCCCCGCACCCCGATGCCCCACGGTCGACCCGACCGGGCAGCTCAGGAGAACGATGACCACGCCGTCCGTCCAGCCCGCCGTCGACCGCGGTTCGTCACCGGTCGGTCTCCCCCGCCGCCGGCTCGGGCACGGTCGCGCGTTCGTCGCGATCGCGGCGATCTTCGTGCTGTTCATGGCGGCGTCCAGCGCGCCGTCTCCGCTGTACGTCGTCTACCAGGCGCAGTGGCACTTCTCGCCGGCCGTGCTGACCGTGGTGTTCGCCGTGTACGTCGTGGGCCTGGTCGCCGCGCTGCTGACGTTGGGCGCGCTGAGCGACCACGTCGGACGACGGCCGGTGCTGGCCGCGGCGATCGTGCTCGAGGCGGTGTCGCTGCTGCTGTTCGCGGTGGCCGGCGACGTCGGCGTGCTGCTCGTCGCGCGGTTGCTGCAGGGCATCGCCACCGGCGCGGCGATGACCACGCTGGGCGCCGCCCTCATCGACCTGGCCCCGCCGCACGCGCCCCGCCGGGCCGGTGTGGTCAACGGGGTGGTGCCGCTGGCCGGTCTCGCGATCGGGGCGCTCGGCTGCGGTGCGCTGGTCCAGTACGGCCCCGCGCCCACCCACTTCGTCTACGAACTGCTGCTGGGCGGCATGCTGCTCGCCGCCGTCGCGGTCGCGGTGCTGCCGGAGACCGTCGACCGCCGGCCGGGCGCCGGCCGCTCCCTGGTCCCCCGGTTGGGCGTGCCGCCGCAGGTCCGCCGGCATCTGATCGCCCTGGTCCCCATCCTGCTCGCCAGCTGGGCGCTGGTCGGCCTGTACCTGTCGCTCGGGCCGTCCATCGCCTCGACGCTGCTCGGGATGCGGTCGCACCTGGTCGGCGGGCTCGTCGTGACGCTGTTCTGCGGCACCGGCGCGCTCACCGCCTTCGCCTTCCGCGCCGCCGATCCCGGTCCGATCCGGCTGTGGAGTCCGGCGCTGCTCACCGTGGGCACCGCGATCTCGCTGGTCGGGGTGGAGACCGGCGCCGCGTGGCCGGCCATCGCCGGCACCCTGGTCGCCGGAGTGGGTTTCGGCGGATCGGCGCTGACCACGTTCTCGACGCTGGTGGCGCTGGCGGCGCCGACCGAACGCGGCGAGCTGCTGGCGGTCGCGCTGGTGATCTCCTACGTCGCGTTCAGCGTTCCCGCCGTGGTGGCCGGCCTGGCCGGGACCGCGTACGGATTGCGTCCCACCGCCGTGGTCTACGCGGTGGCCGTCATCGTGTTCAGCGCGACGGCACTGGGTGCCGCGGTGCTGCGGCGGCGGCGCACCGCCTGACCCTGGGGGTCCGGGCGGAAGGACGACTCAGACGGTGGCTTCCAGCGCCGTCCCGGCGGGGGCCGCCGGCAGCACGTCCCGGTGCAGGGCGAACACCTCGGCGGCGATGTCGCTGACCACACCGGTGTCGTCGGTCCGGGCGAGCAGCCGGATCGCCGTGGTGCCGTCACTGGTCAGGTGCAGGAAGCGGGCGATCGGGACCACCGACCACCCCGCGGCACGCAGGTGCGCGGTCACGTCGCGCCGCTCCAGGAACGTCCAGTCGCGCGGGTAGAGCAGCATCCCGGTGCCGGTGTCGGGCTCCAGCAGCCAGGAGCCGCGGGCGGTGAAGCCGGCGTCGGCCGCCGAGCACGGGGCCATGCTCCAGCCGGGGACGTCCGTGCTGGTCCCGGTCACAACGAGGTCGGGCGACGAAGGCGGCAACGTATTCCTGACGTGAACGGGTGGACGGTGTCGACCCCTGTATCGCCGCTGGTCCCCGCGGCGTTACCGAATCACCCGCAGGTGTGTCGGGCGATCTGCGTCACCCCGGCGACCGGTCTGCTGACACCCGTCAGCAGCACCGCCGGGGGCACGGACCCGCGTCCGCCGTGCCCCTCGATCAGGTGTGCACGTACTCCCCCGGCGCGGCCCCCAGCGGTGGATGGGCGGCGCTGCCGGTGGGCGGCGGCGGCACCATCGCGCCCGCGGTGGCCGAGCTCCAGGCGGTCCAGTCCTCCCACCACGATCCGGTCCGGCGGCTCGCCGCGGCCTGCCACTCCCCGGGGGTGCCGGGGAGCTCCGGATCGCCGGCGCCGTCACCGGCGACCACCTCGTGCCAGGCCTTCGGGCCGGGCGGGCTGACGATGCCGGCGATGTGGCCGCCGCTGCCGAGGACGAAACGCACCGGCCCGCTCACCAGGTTGACCGTCTCGTACGCGGCCCGCCACGGCACGATGTGGTCGTTGATCGCGCTGACCACGTAGGTCGGCACGGTGATCGTCGACAGGTCGATGGTGGTGCCGGCCAGTTCGAGTTCACCCCGGGCGAGGGCGTTGCGGACGTAGAAGTGCCGCAGGTAGAAGGCGTGCATCGCCGCCGGCATCCGGGTCGAGTCGGCGTTCCAGGCCAGGATGTCGAACGCCGGCGGCGGCTGCCCCATCAGCCAGTTGGACACCACGTAGTTGAAGATGAGGTCGTTGGCGCGCAGCACGTCGAAGGTGCCGGCCATCGACTCCCCCTCCAGGACGCCGGTGCGGGCCATCTTCTTCTCCAGCCGGTCCACCGTGCGTTGATCGGTGAAGGCCTGCAGGGCCCCGGGCTCGCGGTAGTCGAGCATGGTGTTGAGCAGCGTCAGGGTGCCGACCCGGGAGTCGCCGTGGGCGGCGAGCCAGGCCGCGGTGATCGCGGTCATCGCGCCACCCAGGCAGAGGCCGACGATGTCGACCGTGTCCGCACCGGTGATCTCGG
>JBQGEH010000300.1:0-8138 GCA_052039515.1 Nakamurella sp.
GGCCGCATCGTCCGGTCCGACATCGACAGCGCCCTGCGCTATTCCGCCGCCACCACCCCCGCGGAAACGCCGGCCGCCCCCGCACCCCAGGCGACGCCGACAGCCCCGGCCGCTGAGAAATACGATGCCTGGACCGACACCCCGCACACCCGGCTGCGCCGCACCATCGCCTCGCGGCTGACCCAGAGCAAGCAGCAGGTCCCGCACTTCTACCTGCGTCGCACCGCCCGCATCGACGCCCTGCTCGACCTGCGCCGGCAGCTCAACCAGGCCTCCAGCGAACGGATCTCGGTCAACGACCTCGTCGTCAAGGCCGCGGTGGTCGCGCACCGCCGGGTGCCCGCGATGAACGTCATCTGGACCGACGACGCCCTCCGGCAGTTCCACACCATCGACGTGTCCGTCGCCATCGCCGGGGAGAAGGGCCTCGTCACCCCGGTGATCCGGGGAGCCGAGGCCATGTCGATCGGGCAGCTGTCCGCCACCGTCAAGGACTTCGTCGCCCGCGCCGCCGCCGGCAAGCTCAAGCAGCACGAACTCGAGGGCGGATCGTTCTCCGTCACCAACCTGGGCATGTACGGCGTCGACGACTTCGGCGCCATCATCAACCCGCCCCAGTCGGCCATCCTCGCCGTCGGCGCCGGCCGCCGCGGACCCGTCCTGGACACCGACCCGGACGGTGCTGAGACCCTCGGTGTCGGCACCACGATGCAGCTCACCCTGTCCGTCGACCACCGCGCCGTCGACGGGGCGCTGGCCGCCGAGTGGTTCGCCGCGCTCGTCACCATCCTGGAGAACCCCCTGAAGATCCTGCTCTGAACCGTCCGGGCGCCCCTGCGGGTGCCCGGACCGGTTCCGGTGGAACGACTCCCGAAGTCGTCCCGCGCCCGGACCCGCCGCGACCGACGGCAGACGGTGGCCCGGGCGGTGCGCACGAACGACCGTGCACGACATCCCCGAGACGAGAGAAGGCTGGACGTGGAGGATTTCACCGGTAGGACGGCCGTGGTCACCGGCGGCGCGGGCGGTATCGGAAGCGCCACCGCGACGCTGCTGGCCCAGCAGGGCGCCACGGTCGTGGTCGCCGATCTCGACCCGGCGGCCGGTGAGCGGCTCGCCCGGGAGCTGACCGACGGTACCCCCGGCACCGCCGTGTTCCGCCGGCTCGACGTCACCGACGGGGCGGCGGTCGGGGCGCTGGCCGACGAGCTCACCGAGCGGTTCGGGCGCGTCGACTTCCTGTTCAACAACGCGGGCATCGTCGAGAGCACCCCGGCACTGGACCTCACCCAGGAGGTCTGGGACCGCACGATCGCGGTCAACCTCACCGGGTCGTTCCTGTGCGCCCGGGAGTTCGGCCGGGTGATGGCGGCCGCGGGCGGTGGCGCCATCGTGAACGTGTCGTCGATCGCCGGTCTCAAGGTGGTGCACCCGGAGCAACACGTCGCCTACGACGTGTCCAAGGCCGGGATCGCGCAGATGACCCGGGTGCTCGCCGTCGAGTGGGCGCCGCTCGGGATCCGGGTCAACGCGGTGGCTCCGGGATACACGCGTACGCCCATCCTGGACGGCGTCGGCCGCACCGATCCCTCCATCGTCGCCGACTGGGTCGCCCAGACCCCGCAGCGGCGGCTCATGGAACCGATCGACATCGCCCGCGTGGTCAGCTTCCTGTTCTCCGACGCGGCTGTCGCGGTGGCCGGGCACGTCCTGTCCGCGGACGGCGGCTATCTCGTCTACTGAGCCGGGACGGCCGAACCCCGGCCCCCTGATCGGGGGAGCCGCGGCATGGGACCCGTTGCGGTGACCAGGCTTCCCGCCGCGAGTCGCTGAGTCGCGTTGCCGCCGATCGGGTCACCGGGCCGACGCCCGGAGCGGGCGAACCGCCCGAACGGTACGCCCGAGCTGTCGTGGCGTCGATTCGCCGACCCGGGCGACCGCGTCCCGCCGTCGACGTTCACCGGACCGTGACCTGCCGACCAGTTGTGAACGGCGTCACCAGGTGCGTACAGTGTCACTCAACAAGGGTGTGAACACCGGCGCGGTCCGGACACCGCCCCTCTTCTCTTTCGACAACGACGTACGGGAGACACCATGACGGATGTCGCGTCTGTGGACCGACCGCGGACGGCCCTGGCGAGAGGCTCCCGCTTCGCCACCGCCAAGGGCGCCATCACCATCGTGGTCTCCACCGTGGTGCTGTTCGCGGTCAGTGCGATCGTCGCCCCGTCCAGCGTCTCCGGCGGCGTCATCGCGAGCATGCTGCCGTTCGCCGCGGTGCTGGCCGTCGCCGGCCTCGGACAGATGCTCGTCGTCCAGCAGGGCGGCATCGACCTGTCCGTCCCGGGCGCCATGTCGCTGGCCATCGTGGTGGTCAGCCACTACCCGAACGGTGAGGACAGCCGTTTGTTCGCAGCGGTTCTCATCGCCATCGCGTACGCGGTGGCGGCCGGGGCGCTGAACGGCCTGCTGGTCGGCTGGCTGGGCCTGAACTCCATCATCGCCACCCTCGGGACCAACGCGCTGCTGTTCGGTGCGGTGCTCGGGATCTCCAACGGCATCCCGCGCAGCACCACCCGACTGCTCAGCGACATCGCCGCCGGGCGGACGCTGGGCATCCCGCACGCGGCGCTGTTCGCGCTGGCCGCCCTGATCGTGGTCGCGGTGCTGACGAAGAAGACGGTGTCCGGCCGCCGGTTCACCGCGATCGGCGCCAACCGGCTGGCCGCCCGCGCCGTGGGTCTGCGGGTCAAGGTGCACCACACCCTGGCGTTCATCTGGGCTCAACTCCTCTACTGCCTGGCCGGTGTTCTGCTGGCCGGGATCACGGCCCAGCCGACCGCGTTCCAGGGCAACGCCTACCTGCTGCCCTCGGTCGCGGTGGTGGTGCTCGGTGGCACCTCGCTGCTCGGCGGCCGCGGTTTCCCGGTGTCGACGGTCATCGCGGCGTTGTTCCTCACCCAGCTCGACCAGTTCGTGCTCGCCCTGGGCGTGCCGTTCGCCGTCCAGACCCTGGTCCAGGCAGCGGCTCTCGCCGGCGGTGTCGCGCTGTACACGGTCAACTGGGCGGCCCTGCGGGCCCGCTTCGGTGGCCGGGAGCGATCCGCCACCACCTGACTCCTCCCTCGCAGCACCGCATCCCACCCCGCCTGACGCGGCAGCGACGCCGCGTCGAACCCAAGGAGCACGATGAAACGGCACACCCTCCGGGCAGTCGCCCTCGCCACCGGCCTCGCCGCGGTCCTCGCCGGTTGCGGTTCCGGCGGCGGCTCGAACGCCGCCCAGCCGTCCACCCAGTCGGCGTCGCCGTTGGCAGGCGCCCCGTCCTGGTGTGGCAGCAAGCAGATCACCCTGGGCCTGCTCGACGGTTTCGGCGGCAACAGCTGGCGGCTGGTCACCACCGCGTCCGGTGAGGACGAGGTCAAGAAGTGCCCGAGCGTCACCAAGTACCTCTACGCCGACGGTCAGGGAGACACCCAGAAGGCCATCTCCGACATCCAGGGCATGGTCGCCCAGGGCGTCAACGCGATGGTCGTGTTCCCCGATGCGGGCAAGGCGATCCTGCCGGCGCTGCGCAGCGCCTACAAGGCCGGCGTGGTCACCGTTCCCTACCGCAGCGATCCGGGCGGGGAGGCCGGGACCGACTACAACGCCTACGTCGGTTCCGATCCGGCCCAGGACGCGAAGAACTGGTCGGACTGGATCAAGACCAACTTCCCCGACGGCGCCAACATCCTGTTCCTGTCCGGCCCGCCCGGAAACACCCAGGGCACCACCGAGCGCGCCGAGATGGACAAGCAGCTGCCGGCTGACAAGTACAAGCAGGTGGGCGAGGCGCCGTTCGAGGTCACGAACTGGGATCCGGCCAAGACGCAGCAGGTGCTCACCGCGGCGATCGCGAAGAACCCCCAGATCGACGTCATCGTCAGTGATTTCGGACCGTCCCTGGTCGGTGCGCTACCCGAGTTCGCCAAGAGCGGCCGGTCCATCCCGGCGGTCGCCGCGTCCGACGGCAACGTGCTGTCCTGCTTCTACGAGGACAACAAGGCCGCCAACCCGGACTTCAAGCTGATGACCGTGACCACCGGCAACGACAACGTCCGGCTGGCCATCCAGTACGCCGTGGCCACCGCCACCGGTGGGGTCGCCCCGACCAACCTGACGTTCGAGGCCCCCGTGTTCGAGGACTCGGTCAGCGGGCAGCCCAACCCGGTGAAGTGCGACAAGAACCTGCCGGCCGACGTGTACCTGTCGGCGCAGCTCCCGGGTGACGCCCAGGCGGCGCTGCTCAAGTAGGACCCGCGCTCCGGGGGGTGGCCGCGCCGCCCCCCGGAGTCGGCCCCACGGTCCCCCCGACGACCGCTGACGAAGGCGATGCCGTGAACGATTCCTCCGCTCTGCACACCCCCGCCGGCTCCAGCCCGGCGACGCCGGCCGGCGCCGGCCGCGGGCTCCCGGACACCGGGAGCTCCGGCCCCGCCACGCTGGTCCTGTCCGGCATCTCCAAGTCCTTCGCGGGAGTGGCCGCACTGACCGACGTCTCGCTCACCGTGCGGCCCGGCGAGGTGCACGCCCTGCTGGGCGAGAACGGCGCCGGCAAATCCACGCTGATGAACATCGCGACCGGCGTGCTGCAGCCCGACACCGGCACGATCTCCGTCGGCGGTCGCGAGATCGGCACCCTCACACCGGCGCTGGCCACCGAGCTGGGCATCGCCATCGTCCACCAGCACCCCGCGGTGCTGCCCGACCTCACCGTGGAGGAGAACCTCCGGGTCGCCCTGCCCGCGTCGGTGTTCAGCGGCCAGCGGGTCGCCGACGTGTGCCGTCGACTGCTGGACGGCGTCGGTCTCGAGGTGCACCTGGCCGACCGGGTCGAGACGATGAGTGTCGCGCAGAAGCATCTGCTGGAAGTGGCCAAGGCGCTGGCCGTCCGGCCCGCCCTGCTGGTGCTGGACGAGCCGACCGCCCCGCTCGGTCAGGACTCGGTGGACCTGCTGTTCGGCAAGGTGCGCTCCGCGGTGGCCGACGGCACCTCCGTCGTGTACATCACCCACCGGTTGGCCGAGGTCCGCGAGCTCGCCGACAGTGTCACGGTGCTGCGGGACGGCCGGGTGCGCGGCACCGCCGAGGTCGCCGGCATCACCGACGGTGAGCTGCTGGCGATGATCGTCGGCCGGCAGCTCGACTCGACGTTCCCGGACAAGCTGGCTGCCGACGCCAGTGGTACCACCAACTTCTCGCTGCAGGGAGTGACCGGCACCGGGTTCACCGACGTCTCGCTGACTGCCACCCCCGGCCAGATCATCGGGGTGGCCGGAGTCGTCGGCAACGGCCAGTCCGATCTGATGCGGGCGCTGGCCGGTCTGGAGTCGTTCACCGGTGCCGTGGAGATCGGCGGCAAACGCATCGAGCAGCGGGACCTGTTGCACCGGGCGGCGTTCCTGCCCGCCGACCGGCAGCGGGACGGCGTGATGAGCACCCTGTCGGTGCGGGAGAATGCGGCGGTCGCGTCGTTGAGCCGCTTCGGCAAGGGCCTGCTCAACGACGGACGTGAGCAGCGGATGGTGGGGGAGACACTGGACTCGCTGGCGGTCAAGGCGCCGTCGATGAGCGCGCCGGTGTCGGCCCTGTCCGGCGGCAACCAGCAGAAGGTGGTGCTGGCCCGGGCACTGCTGTCCGAGCCGCTGCTGGTCGTGGCGGACGAACCGACCCAGGGCGTGGACGTCGGGGCGCGGGCGGAGATCTACCGCATCCTGCGCGAGGTCTCCTCGTCGGGCATCCCGGTCGTCGTCGCGTCGTCGGACGCCAAGGAGCTCGAGGGACTCTGCGACCAGGTCATCGTCATGTCCCGCGGTCACGTCGTCGAGACGCTGCACGGTGGTGACATCACCGAGGAGCGCATCGTCCGGGCCGCGGTCGAGTCCACCACTCACATCGCCACCGCCCCGACCGTGGGCACCCGGGCCAACGCCTCCGGGTTCGCCCGCTTCCTCCGCGGCGACTACGCACCGTCGGTGCTGCTGGTGCTGGTGATGCTGGTGCTCGGCGCCTACGTCAACAGCCAGAACGCCAACTACCTCTCCGATTTCAACATCGCGTCCATCCTGACCCTGGTCACCGCACTGGGTTTCATCGCCATCGGGCAGACGATCCCGCTGCTGATCGGCGGTATCGACCTGTCCGTCGGACCCCTGGCCGGTTTCCTGGTCGTGGTCGCGTCGTTCTGGATCACCGACGAGTCGCCACCCGGTGAGATCGCCGTCGGTGTCGTGCTGATCATCGTGCTCGCCGCCGTCGTCGGTCTGGTCAACGGCAGCCTCATCCGCTTCGGCCGGTTCACCGCCATCGCCGCCACCCTGACGACCTACATCGCGCTGCAGGGCATCAGCCTGCTGCTGCGCCCCACGTCGGACGGCTACATCAACGGTGACGTGGTGGCCGCGATCACCCAGCAGGTCGGGCCGATCCCGCTGGCGTTCGTGGTGCTGGTGGTGGTCGTGCTGGTCATGGAGCTGCTGCTGCGCCGCGGACGCTGGGGCTGGCGGCTGCGCGCCGTCGGGTCGGACGAGGAGTCGGCGCGCAAGGTCGGTGTCGCCGTCAACCGGACCGTCGTGCTGGCCTACCTCGCGACCTCGCTGTTCACCGCGTTGGGGGCGTTCATGCTGATGGCCCAGATCGGTGTCGGCGATCCGCTGCAGGGGGTCAGTTACACGCTGACCAGCGTCACCGCCGTCGTGCTCGGCGGCACCAGCCTGCTCGGTGGCCGCGGGACGTTCGTGGGCACCCTGTTCGGATCGATCCTGCTCATCCAGGTGCTCAACGCGACGACGTTCCTGGGCCTGTCGCAGATGTGGCAGTACCTGTTCCAGGGCCTGCTCAGCCTCGCGGCCGCGGGGCTGTTCTCGGTGTCGCGGGCGCGACGCCGGCGCCAACAGGCACTGGTGTGAAGGCCGCCGCGGAGCCGGGTGGTATCCCCGCGGATCACTCGGTGACCCAGCTCGGCCCGCGGCTCCGGGACTTCCGGCTGCGTTCCGGACTCACCGTCCGGGAACTCGCCCGGCAGGTGAACGTCTCACCGTCCTTCGTCTCCCAGATCGAGAACGGCAAGTCGCAGCCGTCGGTGTCCACGCTGTACGCCTTCTCCCAGTCGCTCAACGTCTCCGTCGACGACCTGTTCGACGAATCGGTCTCCGGGGCGGACGTGGTGCGGTCCGCTCTCGCCGGGGTGGCCCTGCCGCCGACGCCCCGCGCGGTGCCGCCGGCCCGCACCGCCCTGCACGGTGTGACCGCACCCGCGGCGCCGACCGTCGACCCGGCCACCGTGTGGCGGCCGTCGGAGTACGCGAACCGGGTGTCGATCGTGCATCCCAGCCACCGCTCGCGGCTGGACATGGCGGCCGGCGTGGTCTGGGAGCGGCTCGCCGCCACCCCGGAACGCGAGGTGGCGTTCATGCAGATCGCCTACGAGCCGGGGGCGTCCTCGTCCGACATCGGAGAGGTGAGCTGCCACCCGGGTTACGAGTACGGCTACGTGGTCAGCGGCATGCTGGAGGTGACCATCGGGCACGAGGTGTTCACCCTGCAGGCCGGTGAGTCACTCGGATTCGACTCGTCGATCCCGCACACCCTGCGCAACCCGGGCAATGAACGGATGCTCGGCGTCTGGTTCGTCCACGGCCCGGCCTGACGACAGCGGTCATCCGTCGGCCACCGTCGTGCGCCGGCCCGCCAGGGTGGTTCCGAACGCGGCCGCACCGAGCAGCGCCATCACCGCGGCCAGGACCAGACCGTCGAAGCCGGTGAGCAGGATCGCGCCGAGACCACCGGCGGCGGCGATGGCGACGTTGAACCCGACGGGCAGGAAGGCGTTGGCGACGTCGGCGTGTTCGCGGCCGGCCCGGGCCAGCGCGGACTGGATCTGCGCTGCGGCGCTGCCGTAGGTGATCCCCCAAACGACCGTCGCGACCACGACGACGACGGCCGAGCGGTGCCCGACGAGCAGCGCCAACCCGGCCGCGGTGAACACCGCGGTGGTGCCGTGCAGCAACGGCCCGGGGAAGCGGTCGAGGAAGATCGCGGCGAGCACCACCCCGAGGACCGCGGCGACACCGTAGACGAACAGCACCATCTCGGTC
>JBQGEH010000301.1:0-3498 GCA_052039515.1 Nakamurella sp.
ACGACCGCCCGCCGCTTCGACGACGTCGCCGACCATGTCGCCCACGTCTCCGAGGGCGTGGACGGGCTGCGCGAGGTGATGAGCACGCTCATCGAGACCAACCTGTCGCTGGCCGACGTGCGGCTCAACACGGTGATGAAGAAGCTCGCCAGCTGGGCCGCGCTGATCGCCGTGCCCACCCTGATCACCGGCTTCATGGGGATGAACGTGCCGTACCCCGGATACGACACGGAGGCCGGCTTCATCGGGGCGCTGGTGGTGATGGTCGTCGCCGTCGTCTCTCTGATCGTCCTGTTCCGCCGCCGCGACTGGCTCTAGCTCCGCTCGAATCGGGGCAGTATTCATCCGCTGAGCGTTCGTCCACTGCCCCGATCGGCGAGGACGGCGGCGATCTCGGCGACCACGCGGGCACCGTCCCGGCGGATCTGCGCCGGCGTGTAGCGCAGCACCGTCCAGCCGTCGCTGACCAACGCGTTCTGTCGTTCCCGGTCGGCGGCCACGGCGGCCGGATCGGAATGGAAGGCGACGCCGTCGACCTCGACGGCCACTCGGGCACGCTCGTCGGCGAAGTCCAGCCAGCAACGGCGCCCGTTCGCCCAGACGGTGACACCGGCCCGCAGCGACCGCAGACCGGCCGCACGCAGGGCGGTGGCGAGCTCCCGCTCGGGCGGGGAGACCGTCCCGTCCTGGACGACGCTCAACGCCTGACGCACGGCTGTCGCTCCGGATGCGTTGCTGAACCTCGCCATCGCCCGATCCAGCTCGATCAGGGATACGCGCCGTTGCAGCGCCCGGTCCACCACGTCCTGACCGTCCGCGAAGCGGGCGTTCTCGAGTGCGGCCAGCGGCCGGGAGACCACGCGCACACCGTCCACGCGGGCGACGTCCACCGGAGACAGATCGCGCCGCCGGACCCGGACGTCGTGCCAGGACCGCGCGCCGGACGACCGGGGTGCGGTCACGACCAGCGGTCCGACCGGCTCTGGGCGCAAGCCGTGCCACCACGCTGCCCAGCTCCCCGACACCACGACCGGACGCCACAGCATCGTGGCCCGCACGATGAGACGGTCGGTGACGGTGACGGCAGCGTGCCGGTAGACGCCCGGCAGCACCGGGAACCACTGGCCCGAGCGGATCCGGCGGGTCACCGACGACGTACTGAGTCCGCAGTCCAGCGCCTGGTCCCGACCGATCAGGCCGTGCTGTCGCGCCAGCAGCTCGAGATCCCGCACCGGCCGAGCATGACCCGGCCGCCGTCACGCAGACCGCCGCTGTCCACAACCGTCGAATCGGGGCAGTTCCTATCCGCGACGCGGATGGAAACTGCCCCGATCCGGCCTGGGGGAAGGAAAATGCTCAGCCGCGGACGGTGAGCTCCACCTTCTGGAACTCCTTGAGGTCGGAGTAACCGGTCTTGGCCATGGCCCGACGCAGGGCGCCGAAGATGTTGGTGTCACCCAGGGTGCCGGCGGCGGGGCCGAGCAGCAGGGTCTCCAGCGGCACGTCGGCGCCGCCGCAGTAGGACACGTGCCCGCGGGGCAGCTGCGGGTGGGCGGCGGCCGACACCCAGTAGAAGCCCTGGCCGGGGACCTCCTCGGCGGCGGTGAGCTGCTCGCCGAGCAGCACCGCGTCGGCGCCGCAGGCGATCGCCTTGACCACGTCGGCCGAGGTCTGCAGGTCGCCGTCGGCGATGACGTGCACGTACCGCCCGCCGGTCTCGTCCAGGTAGGACCGCCGGGCGGCCGCCGCGTCGGCGATCGCCGTCGCCATCGGCACGTCGATGCCGAGCACCTGGTTGGTCGTCGTGGTCGAACCGGCCCCGTAGCCGACGATGACGCCGGCCGCGCCGGTGCGCATCAGGTGCGTCGCCGACTGGTAGTTGCTGCAGCCACCGACGATCACCGGCACGTCCTGGTCGGCGATGAAGCTCTTCAGGTTCAGCGGCTCACCGCCCCGCTCGACGTGCTCGGCGGACACGATGGTGCCCTGGATGACCAGCATGTCGATCCCGGCGGCGACCACCACCGGGGTCAGCGCCGCCGCGTTCTGCGGCGACACCCGCACCGCGACGGTGTGCCCGTCGGCCTTGAGGTCGACGATCACCTGCTTGAGCAGGTCGGGGTCCACCGGCGCGGCGTAGAGCTCCTGCAGGAGTTCCACCGATCCGGCGAGCAGCCCCTCGGCCTCGTCGTCGGACGACTTCTCCAGGATCCGGGCCAGCGCCGCCTCCGGGTCGGCGTGCCGCGCCCACAGACCCTCGGCGTTGAGGACACCGAGGCCGCCGAGCCGGCCGACCTCGCTGATCACCCGCGGCGAGGAGATCGCGTCGGACGGGTGCGTGAGCATCGGCAGCGCGAAACGGTAGGCGTCGATCTGCCACCCGGTGCTGACCTTGCTGGAGCTGCGGGTCCGCCGCGACGGCACGATCGACACGTCGTCGAGCGCGTACGTCCTGCGGGCGGTGCGGCCCATGCCGATCTCGACGCTGTCCACCACGCGGGTCATCTCCTAGAGGTCGGTGGGCATCCCCACCCCGCTCAGCGGCCGAAGTAGTTCGGGGCCTCGGAGGTGATGGTGATGTCGTGCGGGTGTGATTCTTTCAGGCCCGCGGAGGTGATCCGGACCAGCTTGGCGTCCTGCAGCCGTGCGATGGTCTCCGATCCGGTGTAGCCCATCGCCGCGCGCAGCCCGCCGACGAGCTGGTGGGCGACGTCGGCCAGCCGCCCCCGGTAGGGCACCCGCCCCTCGATGCCCTCGGGGACGAGCTTGTCCTCGCTGAGCACATCCTCCTGCGAGTAGCGGTCCTTGGAGTAGGACTTCGCGTCGCCGCGCGACTGCATCGCGCCGAGCGAGCCCATGCCCCGGTAGGACTTGTACTGCTTGCCGTTGACGAAGATCAGCTCGCCGGGCGACTCCTGCACACCGGCCAGCAGCGACCCGAGCATCACCGAGTGCGCGCCGACCGCGATGGCCTTGGCGATGTCGCCGGAGAACTGCAGGCCGCCGTCGCCGATGACCGGGACGCCGGCCGGGCGGCACGCCTTGGCCGCCTCGTGGATGGCGGTGACCTGCGGGACGCCGATGCCGGACACGATGCGGGTGGTGCAGATCGACCCCGGTCCGACGCCGACCTTGACCGCGTCGGCACCCGCGTCGACCAGCGCCTGCGCGCCGGCCCGGGTGGCGACGTTGCCGCCGACGACGTCGATCCGGTGGCCGACCTCCTTCTGCAGCTGCGCGACCATGTCCAGCACCCGGTTCGAGTGTCCGTGGGCGGTGTCGACCATGATCACGTCGATGCCGGCGTCGACCAGGTGCATGGCCCGCTTGTAGCCGTCGTCGCCGACCCCGACCGCCCCGGCGACGAGCAGCCGCCCGTCCCGGTCCTTGGTCGCCATCGGGTACTGCTCGGTCTTGACGAAGTCCTTGACGGTGATCAGCCCGCGGAGCCGGCCGTCGGCGTCGACCAGCGGCAGCTTCTCGATCTTGTGCTTGCGC
>JBQGEH010000302.1:0-2120 GCA_052039515.1 Nakamurella sp.
CGATCGCGGCGATCAGGATGCCCCTCACGTACCGCCCTCCGACCGCTCACCGCCGCCGGCGACC
Organism: Nakamurella sp.; assembly: GCA_052039515.1. Lineage (GTDB taxonomy): Bacteria > Actinomycetota > Actinomycetes > Mycobacteriales > Nakamurellaceae > Nakamurella. The sequence goes on from JBQGEH010000302.1 coordinate 65, forward strand.
AGCGCCGCGGCGATCCGTTCCAGTCCCGCCGAACGGGACCCCTTCACCAGCACCACGTCACCGGGCTCCAACTCCTCGACCAGGATCGCCGTCGCGGTGCCGACGTCGGGCACGTGCTCGGACTCCCCGCCCCAGGACCCTTCCAGATGCGCACCCAGATGCAGCGGACGCACCGCCGGTCCGACGGCGAGCAGCCGGTCCACGTTGAGCCGGACGACCAACCGGCCGATCTCGTCGTGGGCCTCCCGCGCGGCCGGCCCGAGCTCGGCCATCTCACCGAGCACGGCCCAGGTGCGCCGGCCGCGGCCGATGCTGGCCAGCGCCCGCAGCGCAGCCTTCATGGAGTCCGGGTTGGCGTTGTAGGCGTCATTGATGACGGTGACGCCGTCCGGGCGTTCGGTGATCTCCATCCGCCACTTCGACGCCGGCCCGGTGGCACCGAGCACCTCGGCGATGCGGGCCGGGGTCAGGCCGAGTTCCAGGCCGACGGCGGCGGCGGCGAGGGCGTTGGACACCTGGTGCACGCCGGCCACGGCCAACTGCACCGGGGCGTCGCCCTCGGGGGTGCGCAGCGTGAAGCCGGCCCGGGCGCGGTCGTCCTCGGCGACGTCCTCGGCGCGGACGTCGGCGTCGGCGCTCAGGCCGTAGGTGACGACGCGGGCGTGGGTGCGGCCGCTCATCGCCGCGACCCGGCCGTCGTCGGCGTTGAGGATGGCCACGCCGCCGACCGGTTCCGCGGCACCGGCGGGCAGCGCCTCGACCAGCTCGCCCTTGGCGACGGCGATCGCGTCCACCGAGCCGAACTCGCCGAGGTGGGCGGTGCCGACGTTGAGCACCACCCCGATCGACGGCGGCGCGATGGTGGTCAGCATGGCGATGTGCCCGACCCCGCGGGCGGACAGCTCCAGCACCAGGAAGCGGGTGCTCTCGTCGGCGCGCAGCACGGTGTAGGGGTGCCCGAGTTCGTTGTTGAACGATTCCGGCGGGGCGATGGTGGGACCCGCGGCGGCGGCGATCGCGGCGACCAGGTCCTTGGTCGAGGTCTTGCCGGCCGAGCCGGTGATCCCGACGACCCGCAGGCCGTCGTCGATCAGCGCGCGGGCCGACACCGTCGCGAGCCCCGCCAGCGCGGCCAGCGCGTCCGGCACCTTCAGCAGCGGCAGCGTGGTCCCGTCCTCACCCGGGTCGATGTCCGCGGTGCCGAGGACGGCGACCGCCCCGGCGGCCTGGGCGGCCGGCGCGAAGCGGTGCCCGTCGGCGGTCTCGCCCACCAACGCCAGGAACAGCGTGCCGGGGCGGACCTTGCGGCTGTCGAACTCCACGGAGGTGACCACGGCGTCACCGCCCCCCGCCGCACCCAGCGGCGGCAACCCGACGGCCGCGGCCACCTCGTCCACGGTCATCGGCTTCATGCTGTCGGGGTCCCTTCCCGGAGGCTGGCGGCGGGGGTCGCGTCGAGGTCGGTCGCCGCCCCCGGGTCGGCGGCCGCCGGCGCTGTGGCGGCGGTCCGGCGGGGCAGCGCGTCGGTGAGGGCGTCGACGTCGGAGAACGGGATGACCTCGTCCCCCACGTACTGCCCCTGCTCGTGGCCCTTGCCCGCGACGATGACGGTGTCACCGGGTCCGGCGGCGGCGACGGCGGCCTCGATCGCCGCGCCCCGGTCGCCGATCTCGGAGACGGTGGCGCTGTGGTCGACGGCGGCGATGCCGGCCAGGATCTCGGCCCGGATGGCGGCCGGGTCCTCGGTGCGCGGGTTGTCGTCGGTGACGATGACGACGTCCGCGCCGGTCACTGCGGCCTCCCCCATCAACGGGCGCTTGCCGCGGTCCCGGTCACCACCGGCCCCGACGACCAGCACGATCCGGCCGGTGGTGTCGGGCCGCAGCGCGGCCAGGATGGCGGTCAGCGCGGCCGGCTTGTGGGCGTAGTCGACGACGGCGAGGAACGGCTGGCCGCAGTCGACGCTCTGCATCCGGCCCGGCACCACCACCGACGTCAGCATCGGGGCGGCCAGCAGTGGGTCCAACCCGGCCGCGGCGATGCAGGCCAGCGCGAG
>JBQGEH010000303.1:0-2803 GCA_052039515.1 Nakamurella sp.
CGGCGGCGGGCACCGCGGCGGGGCCCATGCCCTGGGTGATCGACACGATCGCTCCACTGGAGAAGGGGTGGTCACAGGTGGGGTACGGCGGCCGCCCCGGGATCGCCGGGACGGCCGCCGCAGCTTGAACAGCCGCCGGTCAGCCGCCGAGGGCAGCGGTCAGGTTCTCCTGCACCGAATCCAGGATGTTCTGCGGGTCGGCGTTGGCGAGATCCTGCAGCTGCGAGTTGAAGTCGGCCAGCACGTCGGTGATGCCGGGCAGGTTGACCACGCCACGGGCGTAGTCGACGCCCTTCACGAACGGCTCGTTGGCGGCGAACTGCGAGAGGTAGTCGGCCTGCGCGGACTGCACCGACGGGATGACGCCGAAGGCGGTGGCGAACTTCATCTGCTGGTCGGTGCCGGTCATGTACTCGACGAACGACTTGGCCTGCTCGGGGTACTGGGTGGTGGCCGAGATGCCCCAGCAGTTGGTGAAGACCAGCGTGCCCTTGGTGCCGGTCGGGCCGGCGGGCAGCTCCGCGACGGTGTACTTGAGGTCGGGGTAGTCGCTCTTCAGCGCACCCAGCAGCCAGTTGCCCTCGATCGTCATCGCGGCCGCGCCCTTGCCGAAAGCCTCGCCGGCCCAGCCGGAGTCGAGCTCGGCGGGGGTCTTGAGCACCCCGTCGGTGAGCAGCTTCTTCACGAAGCCCAGCGCCTCGACGTTCTTCGGGTCGTTGGCGGTGATGGTGGTGCCGTCCTCGGCGACCAGGTAGCTGCCGTTCTGCACCAGGAAGGAGTCGACGCGGTCCCGCTCGGGAGCCACGCTGAGTCCGGCGACGCCACCGGTGTTCAGCTTCGCCGCGACGGTGGCGAGCTGGTCCCAGGTGGTCGGGATGTCGGCGTCGGTGAGGCCGGCGGCGGTCCACAGGTCGGTGTTGATGAACAGCGCCAGCGTGCTCATGTCCTTCGGCGCGCAGTAGAACGTGCCGTCGTAGGTGAAGGCATCCTTGAGCACCGAGTAGAAGTCGTCCTTGTTCGGCAGCTCGTCACCGTAGGCGAGCAGGTTGCCGGCCTTGGCGTAGTTGGCGACCTGATCGGCGCCGACGTAGAACACGTCCGGGGCGGTGCCGGACGAGAAGCCCTGCGCCAGTTGCTGGGTCAGGTCCTGAGCGGGGGTGACCTCGACGGTGGAACCGTTCTCCGAGCCCCAGGCGTTCGCGGCCTCGGTGAGGGCGTTCGTCTCGGCGGTGCCGGAGCTGCCGAACAGCAGCTGCAGCTGGGCACCCCCGGCTGCACCACCGGCGCTGCCGGACCCGGCGGAGCCGGTACCGGAACCGGCACTGCCGCTGCTCGAGCCGCCTGCGGAAGTGGCGGGGGCCGAGGAGGTGGACCCTCCGGAGGTGGCCGTGTCGCTGCTGCACGCGGCGGCCGCCAGCAGGGTGAGTACGCCGACAGCGCCGATGACGGCGGTGCGCATGCGGTGGACGGACATCGTTGTCGTTCCTCTTCTCTCGTGGTGCGGGGTGGGACGGGGGTCTCAGGTGGCCGGTCCGGAGCGCCGGGGACGGATCACCAGGTCGGGTTCGAGCAGCAGTCGGCGGGGCTCGTCGGCGGCGCCGGGACGATCGATGCGGTCCATCAGCAGCCGCAGGCACTCGGCGGCCGCCGCGGCCAACGGCTGGGCGACGGAGGAGATCCCGGCCCCTTCGGCCAGTGCGGTGTCGTCGAATCCGATGACGTCCACCGGTCCCGCGGTCGCCGGGGTCGCCTGCCGCAGCTGCACCGCCGCCAGTGCCCCCAGCGCGACGAGGTCCGACACGCAGACCAGAGCGGTGGCGTCGGTGCGGTTGAGCACGTCGTGCGCGGCCAGCCGGGCATCGTCCACGGCGTTGCGGCAGTGACCCACCGCGAGGTCCGGCAGTCCGGCGGCCCGCATTCCGGCCCGGTAGCCGGCGAGCCGGTCGTTGCCGACCCGGGAGTCGGCGGGCCATCCGAGGAAGGCGATACGGGTGTGGCCCTGGCCGATGAGGTGTTCGGTGGCCTTGCGGGTGCCGACGGCGCCGTCGACGTCGACCCACGGCTGCACCCCCGGCCCGTCCCAGTCGCGGCCGAACGAGACGCAGGGGATGCCGCGCTCGACGAGATGGGCGGCCCGGCGGTCGTCCTCGTGGGTGTGGCTGAGCACGAACCCGTCCAGGTCCCACCGCTGCATGAGGTCGTCGTAGGACGCGAGCTCCTCGGCGTCGTCGCGGGCGGTGTAGAGCAGCACCCGGTAGTCGACGTCGGCGGCACAGACGGTCAGGGCGTGCAGGAAGCGGTCGAAGACGCCGTCGGTGGAACCACTCTCGACGCGGACGCCGATCAGGCCGCTGCGCTTGCTGCGGAGCTGGCGCGCCGCGTGGTTGGGCCGGTAGTCCAGCTCGCGGATGACCTCGCGGACCCGGGCGGCCGTCTCGGGGCGGACCACGTCGGGGGCGTTGAGCACGTTGGACACCGTCTGCACCGACACCCCGGCGCGGGCCGCGACCTGGCTCATGGTGGCGCGGCGGGGTGCGGCAGCGGATGCCGGCTCGACGGGGTCCGCGGCGCGGGCGTTCATCCTCGGCTCCCTTCCGCGGTACCGCACGACGGTGGTTCGAACGTTCAAATCCGACTGGACAGCGGTCTTTGGAACGTTCACATTGATGGCTGCAGTGTGTGCCGGGTCACTCGTCCTGTCAACATCCCGTCTCGGCGGCTGGCAGGCTGGGCCGTTGCGCACCGCCGTTCCCGACAATCCCGGAGGTCCCCGTGTCCCCTCGGCAGCCGCTGCTGCACGACC
>JBQGEH010000304.1:0-5446 GCA_052039515.1 Nakamurella sp.
GTCGATGTCGTCGTTGGCGCTGTTGATCGCCGGCCCGTCACCGGTGAACGCCTCGTCGTCGGGGTGACCCTCGGTGGGCTGGACGGTCCGCACGATGGGCAGCCCGAACGCGGTGGCGAACTCGAAGTCCCGGGTGTCCTGCGCGGGGACGGCCATGATCGCGCCGGTTCCGTAGCCCATCAGGACGTAGTCGGCAATGAAGACCGGGATCAGGGCGCCGTTGACCGGGTTGCGGGCGTAGGCGCCGGTGAAGACGCCGGTCTTGTCCTTGCTCTCCTGGCGGTCCAGATCGGACTTGCGCGCGGCGGCCGCCCGGTAGGCCTCGACCGCCGCGGCCGGGGTGTCGGCGCCGCCGGTCCAGCGGGAGTCGACGTCGACCGGCCACTCCATGGCGGTGATCGACGGGACCAGAGGGTGCTCGGGCGCGAGCACCATGTACGTCGCCCCGAACAGGGTGTCGGGGCGGGTGGTGTAGACCTCGATCTCGCCACTGGCGATGGTGCTCACGACGGGAAACGACACCTGCGCGCCGACGCTGCGGCCGATCCAGTTGCGCTGCATCGCCTTGACCGACTCCGGCCAGTCCAGCCGGTCCAGGTCGGCGACCAGCCGGTCGGCGTAGGCGGTGATGCGCATCATCCACTGGCGCAGATTGCGCCGGAAGACGGGGTAGTTGCCGATCTCGGAGCGGCCGTCGGCGGTGACCTCCTCGTTGGACAGCACCGTCCCCAGGCCCGGGCACCAGTTCACCGGGGCCTCGGAGATGTAGGCCAGGCGGTGCGCCGCCAGCACCCGCTGCTGCTCGGCCCAGCTCAGCTCGGCCCAGACCGCGCCGCCCGGGACCGGACGCCGGCCGGACGCCAACTCGGCGACCAGCTCGCCGATCGGCCGGGCCCGCTGGGCATCGGCGTCGTACCAGGCGTCGAACAGCCGGGTGAAGATCCACTGCGTCCAGCGGTAGAACTCCACGTCGGTGGTGGCCACCGAGCGGCGCTGGTCGTGGGCGAAGCCCAGCTTGCGCAGCTGCTCCCGGTAGCGGGCCACGTTCTGCTCGGTGGTCGTCCGCGGGTGCGTGCCGGTGCGGACGGCGTACTGCTCGGCGGGCAGGCCGAAGGCGTCGTAGCCCAGGGTGTGCAGGACGTTGCGGCCGTTCATCCGGGAGAAGCGGCCCAGGACGTCGGTGCCGATGTAGCCCAGCGGGTGGCCGACGTGCAGCCCGGCGCCCGAGGGGTACGGGAACATGTCGAGGATGTACATCTTCTCGGCGGGCACGACCCCGTCGGGGGCGGCCAGCGGACCGCTCGGATTGGGCGTCTCGAAGGTGCGGTCGATGTCCCAGCGGTCCTGCCAGCGGGCTTCGATGGCGTTGGCCAGCGCGGCGGTGTAGCGGAACGGCGGCGTCCCGGTGGTGGCGGGCGCAGAGGTTCCGTTGTCGCTCATCAGGTCCAGTTCTCCCGTGTCAAGATCGTCGTCGAGCCTACCGGCGGGGCCCGTACGATCTGGTCATGCCTCTGTCGCACTGGCTGGTCGCGCTGCCGCTCGCCCTCGTCCTGATCGTCCTCGCCGCCGTGGCCGCTGTCACCGCGATTCGTGGGCGCGCGGGGACCCTGGCCCGCGACGGTCGGCTCGGGGTGCGCAGCGAGGCCGCGCTGACCAGCGACACCGCTTTCGCCCTGGCGAACCGGGTGGCCTGGCCCGTCGTGGCCGGGGCCGCCCTGGTGGCGGGACTGTGCGGGGTGGTGCTCGCCGTCGCCCCGCTGGGGGTGCTGACCGGGATCGTCGTCTTCGTGGTCGCGCTGGCCGGTGCCGTGGTGCTGCTGGTGAAGGCCGCGCAGCTCGGTGACCGGGCGGCCCGGACGGTGCCGCGTCCGGCCCGCAAGCCCGGTGGGGGCGGCGGCTGCGGCGGTTGCGCCTGTGGCGGCGGGGGCTGCGGTGGCCTGACCCGGACGGCGCCCGCGGAGAGCGCCGGGGCCTGACGGCCCGTTGTCGTCGTAGCGACGATTTTGCTGGTTCGGCGGTGCCGCAGGTGCTACGTTTCGTCGGCAGCTCGTAGCTGAGCGTCACACAGGTCAGGACCCCGCCCGCAACCCCCGGGCCCGGTCCGGCCTGCTCGCCCGCCACCTCGGAGGGTCGCCATCGCCAGGCTCGACACCCGACCCACCGGCGCGTTGTCCCGCCCGGACGATGCCGGTTCCGCGGCCACGCCCGCGATCATCCGGCGCGTCGTCGAGCTCACCCACCGCCACCTCGGGATGGACGTCACCTACGTCTCCCAGTTCGTCGGCGACTGGCAGTTCTTCCCCGCGGTGGCCGGGGACCCGGCATCGTTCGGGGTCGACCCGGGTCCCGGGTTACCGCTCGGCGTCACCTACTGCGCCCGGATGGTCGACGGGACGCTGCCCCGGCTCATCCCGGACACCCGCACCGAGTCGCTGGTCAGCGACCTGCCCGCCACCCAGCGCGCCGGGATCGGGTCGTACATCGGAGTGCCGCTGCGGCTGTCCGACGGCACCGTGTTCGGCAGCTTCTGCTGCGCGAGCCACGAAGCCCGTCCGGAGCTCACCGCCCGGGACGTGCAGTTCCTGGAGGTCCTCGCCGACCTGCTGACCACCGAACTGGACCGTGAGTACCAGTGGAACCTGACCCGCCGGCTGGTGGAGCGGGTGATCACGAACTCGCAGCTGGCGGTGGCGCTGCAACCGATCGTGGACCTGTCCGACGGGCGGCGGATCGGGGTCGAGGCGCTGTCGCGTTTCCCGGACAGCGTCGGATCGCCGGCCACCCTGTTCCCGGCGGCGGAATCGGTCGGGCTCGAGGTGGAACTCGAGGAGCTGGCCGCCTCGCGGGCGCTGGCGCTGGGCGGACTGATCGGGCGCGAGGAGTTCCTGTCGATCAACCTGTCGCCGCGCACGCTGCGTTCCGGTTCCCGGCTGGTCGGGCGGTTCCCGCGGATCGATCCGCAGCGGCTGGTGTTCGAGCTGACCGAGCACCAGGCGGTCGACCACTACGACGCGCTGCGCGGCGACCTGCGGGCCATGCGGGAGGCGGGCATCCGGCTGGCCCTCGACGACGCCGGGGCCGGATACGCCTCGCTGTTCCACATCGTCCAGCTGGAACCCGACGTCATCAAGATCGACCGCTCGCTGGTGCACGGCGCCGCCGACGACAAGGCCCGGCGCAGCGTCATCCGCGGTTTCGTGACGTTGGCCGACGACATCGGCGCCACCGTCACCGGGGAGGGCGTCGAACGCACCGCCGACCTCGAGGTGCTGCGCGACCTCGGGGTGCATGCGGCGCAGGGGTTCCTGCTGGCCCGGCCGACCGTGGACTACGACAGCATCCGCACCGGGTTCGGGCGCAGCGAGTGGATCGTGCCAGGGACCTGACGTCGGGCCTGCTCGTGGGGCTGTGTTCGCAGAAGCCGAACGAGTGCGAGGAAGCCCACCCTGCAGGTGCGGCGTTGTCCCAGTCGTTCGGCTTCTGCAGGACGGCCACCGCAAGGGCGCCCCCTAGAACGCGTAGCGCACCGGAAGCCACGGCGTGTGCTCGGCGATGAGCGCGGTGAGCGTCCGCACCCCGCGAGCCTTGTTGTTCCGGTCGTAGCGCACGTTGCGCTGACCGTTCTGCGACACCTTGGCCTCCTGCAGGTCCGGGCGCCACAGCACGTCCTCGGCGCGCGGGTGCCAACCGAGGTTGACTTCATGCAGGCCCTCGTTGTGGGTGAGGAAGATGACCTCGCAGGCGGCCTGAGCCTTGAACGCCGGCGAGAGCTCGTCGTCCAGCTTCCGCAGCAGCTCCGTCCAGTCCTCGATCCAGCCACCGCGCAGCACCACCGGCGAGAAGTTGAGGTGCACCTCGTAACCGGCCTCGACGAAGTCGTCGATGGCGGCGATCCGGTCGGCGATCGGGGTGGTGCGCACGTCCAGCTGCCGGGCGTCGGCGTGCGGCATCAGGGAGAAGCGGATCCGGGTCCGGCCCTGCGGGTCCGCGTCGAGCAGGTCCCGGTTGACGAACTTGGTGGCGAACGACGCCTTCGCCGTCGGCAGCTCCCGGAACGTGGAGATCAGGTCGGTGACGTTGTCGCTGACCAGCGCGTCGACCGAGCAGTCGCTGTTCTCCCCCAGGTCGTACACCCACGCCGCCGGGTCGCACTGGTTCGGTTCGGGCTTCACGCCCTGCTTGGCGACGTGCCGCCGCAGGTGCGCGGTGATCTGCTCGATGTTGGTGAACACCGTGATCGGGTTGGCGAACCCTTTGCGGCGCGGCACGTAGCAGTACACGCACGCCATCGCGCAGCCGTTGGACGTCGACGGGGCGATGAAGTCGGCGGAGCGGCCGTTGACCCGGGTGGCGATGCTCTTCTTGGTCCCGACGACGAGGTCCTCGCTCTTCACCCGCACCCACCGCTGCAGGTTCCCCGCGTTGCCGTGCAGCTCCGGGATCGCCCAGTGCGAGTCGACCTCGATGACCTCGGCGTCGGGGAAGCGGGACCGCACCTGCTGCCCGCGTGGGGTGTCCAGGGCGGCGGGCTCCGCCCACAGGCGGCGGACGTCGAGCAGTCGGCGGGCGGTCGTCACGACGTCCACACCTACCAGCGGCCACCGACAGTGCCGGGTCAGCCGGTCGTCACCCCGCGGACCGCCCGCGCCGCCGCGTACGCCGGGCCGCGCAGCGCCGCCGCCCACGGATAGGACCCGAGACCCGGCGGTCCGGCCAACGGGTCGAAGGAGACGGGCGGGTCGGGGACCAACCCGACCGGGGCCTTCAACGTCTGGTGGCCGAACGGCGGCCACGCCCCCCGCGGCGGCGCCGCGGACAGCGTGACGGTGACCGGCAGCCGGACCCCGGCGACCGAGCGGATTCCCGGGTCACCGTCGAGGTCGGCCCGCAGCAGCAGCGGTCCGGCCGCGGTGCGGAACGGCATCAGCGTCGTGTGCACCCCGCCGATGTGCCGGTGCGGCGCCAGCAGGAAGCGGGTCAGCGTCCCCGACCCGGTAGTGCTGAACAGCAGGTCGCCACCGTCGTCGAGCAGCCGCACGGCGATCCCGTTGACGTCGGGCCAGCCGGCGGGCAGGCCGGCGCTGCGGGACAACCGGACCAGCACCTGCGAACTGCCGACCGTGTCCAACCACGGCACACCCCACGCCGGCACGGAACCGAACCGGACCAGGACGCCCGTGAACGACGCCCCCCTCGGGTGCAGCGGCTTGCCGGATCGGCGCAGCCGCGCGGCGACTCCGGACAGCACGCCGAGCGCACGTCCGGCGAGCACCGCGGTCGAGGGTGCCGCGGTCGAGGGTGGGGAAACGGATCGGTGGGACATCGGGCTCCCGGGACGGTCGGGGGCCGGTGGTCTCAGCTCACCAGCGGGTGTACCCGCTCCGGTCCCGTCAGTTGCGGGCGAGGTCGCCCGGGTGCCAGGCCTGCCAAGCCAGCGGGAACGGCT
>JBQGEH010000305.1:0-2596 GCA_052039515.1 Nakamurella sp.
GCCGACACCGATCGCCGCGCGCCCAAGACGCTCATCTCGTTCGCCGGAGTCCACGGCACGGAGGCCTGACGCACCCGGACCGACCGGACCGCACGACCGAACCCACCACGACGCACCCCACCCCCGCTCCGAACCACCCAGGAGGACCGATGTTCATCACCCGACTCGACCAGGTCGAGAAGGAGATCGTGCACCAGACCGGCGCCGTGTACTGGCTGGTCCCCGAGGGGTCGATGCGGGACGCGACCGCGGACGGCTCGTTCTTCGACTTCGTCTCCGAGTTCACCCTGGAGCCCGGCACCCAGCTGGAGCCGCACCACCACGACACCTTCGAGTTCTACTACGTCCTCGAGGGCGAGGCCGTGATGCAGATCGAGCAGGAGGCACACGTCGTCATCCCGGGTGACCTCATCCGGATCCCCCGCAACGCCCGGCACACCATCTGGCCGACCGAGGGCAACACCATCCGCTGCCTGTGCTTCGCCACCAGCTTCCAGGCTCCCGGGGAACGGTTCATCCCCTGCGAGCTGCCCCGGGTGGAGCCGGCGCCCCGGCCGTTCGCCTGACGGTCCGGCCCCGCGACGACTCAGAACGCGGCGGCCAGCATCTCCTCGACGGCGTCCCCGCCCCCGGCCCGCTCCGCGGCCTGGTGCGGGTCGGCGTCGGCCTCGGGCAGCGGCGCCGCCGCACCCGCCGACACCCGGGAGAACACCGCACGGCCGCGGCTCAGGTCGTGCCCGACCTGCAGCGCGCGCAGTTCGGTGACGTAGCGCATCTCGTTCTCGGTCTCGTACCGGCGGGTCGTGAGCCGGCCGGTGACCATCAGCGGGTCGCCGACCCGGACCGACGGGGCGACGTTGCGGGCCAGCGCTCCCCAGCACACGACGGTGACCGCGACCGCGTCGCCGTCGCCCCAGGTGCCGGTGGCGGCGTCGCGGCGCCGTTCGGTGGCGACCAGCCGGAACGAGACCCGCTCGTGCCCGGGGTTGTCCAGCGACGTGCGCAGCTCGGTGGCGACGTTCCCGACCAGATGTGCGACCGACGATCCCATGGTGATCCCTCCCCTGCCGGCCGCCCGGTGCGGCCGTACCGGCCCAGGAAAGCCGACGGCCCCCGGTCGCGCGGAGCGACCGGGGGCCGATGTGGGGACAACCGGCGTCGGAGAGCCGGCTGTGGACAACTCAGGCGGTGACGACCAGCCCCATCTCGGCGGGGGCGGCCAACAGCGCGTGCCGCGGCAGAATCCGCACCGTGTAGCCGATCTGGCCGGACCGCGACAGCGGGACGTCGGACTCGTAGAGCACCTCGTCCGGTGACGCTGCCGGAACGCTGACGTCCGCCGTGGGACCGGCAGGGTCGGCGGGGGCGGCCGGCTCCATGTCGAAGTACGCGACGTCGTGCAGTTCGTCGTTCTGGTCGACCCGGCCGATGACCGCCTGCACGGTGACGTCGGCGGGCGTCAGGCCGCCCAGGTCGACGTGCGCCCGGACGGTCATCAGGTTGCCCAGCGACGGCGTCGCGCCGATACCCGAGGTGTCGACGTTGATCACCCGCACCCGGTCCCAGGCCCCGCGCACGGAGCCCTTCCACGCGGCCAGCGCCTTGGCCGGGGCGAAGTCGTCGGCCAGCACCCGACGGGAGGCGACGGCGGCCGGCGCGTAGTACTGCTCGACGTAGTCGCGCACCATGCGGGTGGCCTGCACCCGCGGCCCCAGGTAGGACAGCGTGTGCCGGACCATCTCGACCCAGCGGCCGGGCCGGTCGTCGGCGCCCCGGTCGTAGAACATCCGGGTGACGTGCTTCTCCAGGAGGTCGTACAGCGCGCTGGCCTCCAGGTCGTCGCGGCGGTGGTGGTCGGCGATGCCGTCGGCGGTGGGGATCATCCAGCCGTCGTGCCCGTCGTACAGCTCGTCCCACCAGCCGTCGGAGATGGACAGGTTGAGGCCACCGTTGAGCGCGGCCTTCATCCCCGACGTCCCGGACGCCTCCTGCGGCCGGATCGGGTTGTTCAGCCACACGTCGGAACCGGCGCACAGCACCGACGCCATGCTCATGTCGTAGTCGGGCAGGAACGTGATGCGGTGCCGGATCGTCGGGTCGTCGGTGAAGCGCACCATCTCCTGCATGAAGCCCTTGCCGCCGTCGTCGGCGGGGTGGGCCTTGCCGGCCACGATGATCTGCAGCGGGCGCTCGGGGTCCAGCAGCAGCGCACGGAGCCGGTCGGGGTCGCGCAGCATCAGGGTCAACCGCTTGTACGTCGACACCCGGCGGGCGAAGCCGATGGTGAGGATCTCGGGGTCGAGGATCGAGTCGGTCCAGCCGAGCTCGGCCTCGGTGCGGCCGCGCTGCAGCCAGGACTTCTTCACCCGGGCCCGGGCCATCTCGACCAGCCGGGCGCGCAGGGTGTTGCGCAGGTCCCACAGGCGTTCGCCGGAGACGCTCGCCGCGTGCGGCCACTCCGGGGCCGACGCGAGGTCCTGCCAGTTCGCCATGTCCCCGGCGACCTGGTACATCTCCCGCGACGCCCAGGTCGGCAGGTGCACGCCGTTGGTGACCGAGCCGATCGGCACCTCCTCGGGGGCGAAGCCCGGGTACA
>JBQGEH010000306.1:0-6880 GCA_052039515.1 Nakamurella sp.
GCCGTCGAGCCGGATCACGTCCGCGGTGACCCCCTGCCGGGCCAGGTCCGCGCGGACCAGGTGCGGATAGGCGGTGGCGATGCGGATGCCCTCGAGGTCCGGCACCGTCCATTCGCGGCCGGCGGGCGCGGCGTAGCGGAAGGTGGAGTGACCGAAGCCGAGGCCGAGTTCCTCGGTCACCGCCGCCTCGGATTCGACGGCGAGATCCCGGCCGGTCAGACCCAGGTCGAGCTGCCCGGATCCGACGTAGATCGCGATGTCCTTCGGACGCAGGAAGAAGAACTCAACATCGTTGGCCACGTCGATGACGGTCAGGTCACGGGCGTCGGTGCGCTGCCGGTAGCCGGCCTCCCGCAGCATCGCGGAGGCCGGTTCGCTCAGGGTGCCCTTGTTGGGCACGGCGAGGCGGAGCATGGGTGGTCCTTTCGTCGGAGGCCCGGCGGTGGTGGACCGGGCGGGGGCGCCGGCGGTGGGGGCGGCGCGAGCGATCGGGGGCCGGCCGGGTCGGCCGGCGGCGGCGGGCGTGGGTCCGGGGCGGTCCGGGGCGGTCTCGACCGTCGGAGGCGGGCGCCGCCGTCACAGATGTCGGTAGACCTGCTCCAGGGTGATGCCGCGGCCGACCATGATGACCTGCGCACGGTAGATGAGCTGGGAGATCTCCAACGCCAACGCGTCGTCGCCCTCGTGCTCGGCGGCCAGCCAGACCTCGCCCGCCTCCTCGATGAGCTTCTTGCCCTGGGCGTGGACACCGGCGTCGAGAGCGGCCACGGTGCCCGAACCCTCCGGACGGGTGGCGGCCCGGTCCAGCAGCTCGGCGAACAGCGAGTCGAAGGTCTTCACGGGGCCTCATTCTCCCAGACCCGGCGCGGCTCCCCCGCCGCGCCGGCGCGACGGGCTGACACCGCGGCCGACCGCCCGGACGAACCGCCCGGGACGGACCGCCTGGGACAGACCGTCCAGGACAGACCGTGTGGGAGAACCGCCTCCGCACGGTGCACACCGTCGCGGTGCCGGCCCACGGACCGGTCAGGTCAGCCGGGCCGCCTTGGAGCGGGCCCGGGAGGCGACCTTGGCCGCCGACGCGACCTCGGCCTTGTGCGCCCTGGCCACGGCCTTCGCCTTCGGGGTCACCGCGCTGGGCTCGCGGCCGCGCAGCACCGGCCGCAGGAACGTGCCGGTGTGCGAGCCGGGGGTGCCGGCGATCGTCTCGGGGGTGCCCTCGGCCATCACCCGGCCACCGCCGGAACCACCCTCGGGACCCATGTCGATGATCCAGTCGGCGGTCTTGATGACGTCGAGGTTGTGCTCGATGACGATCACCGTGTTGCCCTTGTCGACCAACCCGTTGATCACCCCGAGCAGCTTCTCGACGTCGGCGAAGTGCAGACCGGTGGTCGGCTCGTCCAGCACGTACACCGTCCGGCCGGTGGACCGCTTCTGCAGCTCGGAGGCGAGCTTGACGCGCTGCGCCTCACCGCCGGACAGCGTGGTCGCCGGTTGCCCGAGCCGCACGTACCCGAGGCCGACCTCGACGAGGGTCTTGAGGTGACGGTGGATCGGGCCGATCGCCTCGAAGAAGGTCGCCGCCTCCTCGATCGTCATGTTCAGGACTTCGGCGATGTTCTTGCCCTTGTAGTGCACCTCGAGGGTCTCCCGGTTGAACCGGGCACCCTTGCAGACCTCGCACGGCACGTAGATGTCCGGCAGGAAGTTCATCTCGATCTTGAGCGTGCCGTCGCCGGCGCACGCCTCGCAGCGGCCGCCCTTGACGTTGAAGGAGAACCGGCCCTGCTGGTAGCCGCGCACCTTGGCCTCGGTGGTCGAGGTGAACAGCTTGCGGATGTGGTCGAACACCCCGGTGTAGGTGGCCGGGTTCGACCGCGGGGTGCGGCCGATCGGCGACTGGTCGACGCCGACGACCTTGTCGACCAGGTCGACCCCGGTGACCCGGGTGTGCCGGCCGGGGATGAGCTGCGCCCGGTTGATCCGGTTGGCCAGCACCGCGTGCAGGATGTCGTTGACCAGCGTCGACTTGCCCGAGCCGGACACCCCGGTGACGGCCAGCAGCGTCCCCAGCGGGAACTTCACCGTCAGGTTCTGCAGGTTGTTCTCCTTGGCCCCGACCACGGTGAGCAGCCGGTCCTTGTCGACCGGGCGACGGGTCAGCGGCACCGGGATCTCCCGACGCCCGGAGATGTAGGCGCCGGTCAGGGACTCCTCGGAGGCCTCCAGCTCCTCGACGGAACCGCTGACCACGACCTTGCCGCCGTGCTCCCCCGCACCCGGGCCGATGTCGACGACCCAGTCGGCGATGCGGATGGTGTCCTCGTCGTGCTCGACGACGATCAACGTGTTGCCGAGGTCGCGGAGCCGGGTCAGCGTCTGGATGAGCCGGTGGTTGTCCCGCTGGTGCAGACCGATCGACGGCTCGTCCAGCACGTACAGCACGCCCACCAGACCCGACCCGATCTGGGTGGCCAGCCGGATCCGCTGCGCCTCACCGCCGGACAGCGTCGCCGCCGGCCGGGACAGCGACAGGTACTCCAGACCCACGTCGAGCAGGAAGCCCAGTCGCGCCGCGACCTCCTTGAGCACCGGCTCGGCGATCATCCGGTCACGCTCGGACAGCACCAGGCTCGGGAAGAACTTCTCCGCCTCGCCGATCGACATCGACGAGATCTGGGCGAGGTTGACCTCGCGCACGTCCCCGTCGGTCTGCACCTGCACGGTGACGGCGAGGATCTCCGGACGGAGCCGGCTGCCCTTGCACGCGGGACAGGGCACCTCCCGCATGTAGCCCTCGTACTTCTCGCGCGAGTAGTCCGACTCGGTCTGCGCGGCCCGGCGCTCGAGGAACGGGATGACGCCCTCGTACTCGGCGTAGTACGACCGCTGGCGCCCGTAGCGGTTCTTGTAGCTGACGTGGACCTGGTCCTTGGAGCCCTTGAGGATGGCGTTGCGGGCCTTGTCGGGCAGCCGGAACCACGGGGTGTCGACCGAGAAACCCATGGCCGAGCCGAGGCCCTCCAGCAGCCGCCCGAAGTACTCGCTGGTCTGGCCGCCGGACCACGGGTGGATGGCGCCCTGCCGCAGCGTCAGCTCCGGATCGGGGACCACGAGCTCCGGGTCCACCTCCTTGCGGGTGCCGAGGCCGGAGCACTCCGGGCACGCACCGAACGGCGAGTTGAACGAGAACGACCGCGGCTCGAGTTCGTCCAGCGCCAGCGGATGGTCGTTCGGGCAGGCCATCTTCTCGCTGTAGCGCCGGAACCGGGCCTGCGGGTCGTCCTCCGACTCGTCGACGAACTCGAGCACGACGATGCCCTCGGCCAGCCGCAGCGCGGTCTCGACCGAGTCGGTGATGCGCTGCCGGGCGGTCGCCTTGGCGGTGAGCCGGTCGATGACGACCTCGATGGAGTGCTTCTCCTGCTTCTTCAGCGGCGGCACCTCACCGATGAGGCTGACCCGGCCGTCCACCCGCACCCGGGAGTAGCCCTGGCTGGTCAACGACGACAGCAGGTCGACGAACTCCCCCTTGCGCTCGCGCACGACGGGAGCGAGCACCTGGAAGCGGGTGCTGTCGGGCATCTCGAGAACCCGGTCGACGATCGCCTGCGGCGTCTGCTTGGTGACCAGCTCGCCGCAGACGGGGCAGTGCGGTCGGCCGATCCGCGCGAACAGCAGACGGAGGTAGTCCGAGATCTCGGTGATGGTGCCGACCGTGGAGCGCGGGTTGCGCGAGGTGGACTTCTGGTCGATCGAGACGGCGGGCGACAGACCTTCGATGAAGTCGACGTCGGGCTTGTCCATCTGCCCGAGGAACTGACGCGCGTAGGACGACAGCGACTCGACGTAGCGCCGCTGCCCCTCGGCGAAGATCGTGTCGAAGGCCAGCGACGACTTCCCCGAGCCGGACAGCCCGGTGAAGACGATGAGCGCGTCCCGTGGCAGATCGAGATCCACGTTGCGCAGATTGTGTTCGCGGGCACCGCGGACGACCAGACGTTCCATCACGGAATCCCATGCTAGGTGGAGCCACCGACAGTGAAGGGTGAGCTGCCCGCCGGGGGCCCCTCGCAGCGGCCGATGTGAGCGATCGAACACGTGTACCGCCCGGAACGTCCGGTCCGGCCGGCAGCCCCGCGGCCGCAGCCGGGCGCCGGGCGGGACTGTCGGTGGGCGTGTCTAGGGTGGCTCTCATGTCGGACTACACCGGTCACGTCGACCCCGGCGGGGCGCCCTCGACGCGCGTCCTCGGCCACCTCACGATCACCAAGCTGTCCGTCGGCCCGATGGACAACAACGCCTACCTGCTGGTCTGCCGCGAGACCGGTGACGGGTTGCTGATCGACGCCGCCGCCGATCCCGGGCGGCTCGCGGAGCTGGTGCAGTCCGGCCCCGGCCTGGGACGGCTGCGGGCGATCGTGACGACCCACCAGCACCACGACCACTGGCAGGCGCTGGCCGACCTCGCCGGGCGGACCGACGCCGCCCTCCTGGCGCACCGGGAGGACGCCGGTGCGCTGCCGGTGCCGGTCGGGGTCTTCCCGGAGCAGGGAACGTCGTACGCCGTCGGGCACTGCCCCCTCGAGTTCATCCACCTGCGCGGACACACCCCCGGTTCGCTGGCGGTGCTGTACCGCGATCCGGGCGGCTCACCGCACCTGTTCACCGGCGACTCGTTGTTCCCGGGCGGCCCCGGCAAGACCGGCTCACCCGCCGACTTCACCTCGCTGATGGACGACTTGGAGGAGCGCGTGTTCGGCGTGTTCCCCGACGACACCTGGGTGTACCCCGGCCACGGGGACGACACCACCCTCGGCCGGGAGCGCCCGCAGCTGGCCACATGGCGCCAGCGGGGCTGGTGACCGCCGGGACCACCGGCCGACGGGAACGCCTGCGGGCGTTCCGGCACGACACCTTCGCCGCGCTGTCGATCCCGAACTACCGGCGGTACTTCGCCGGCCAGTCGATCTCGCTGGTCGGCACCTGGATGCAGACGGTCGCGCAGGGCTGGCTCGTCCTGCAGCTGACCGGGTCCGGCACCGCGGTCGGGGTGCTGGTCGCGCTGCAGACCCTGCCCGTCCTGCTCCTGGGGCCGTACGCGGGCGTGGTCGCCGACCGGCTCGACAAGCGGCGCCTGATGATCCGGCTGCAGTCGGCGATGGGCGTGCTGGCCGCCGTACTCGGTGTGCTCACCGTGACCGGCGCCGTCGAGCTCTGGCACGTCTACGTCCTGGCCGTGCTGCTCGGCCTCAACAACGCGTTCGAGAATCCCGCCCGGCAGACGTTCATCCTCGAGATGGTGGGCCCGGCCGATCTGCGCAACGCGGTCAGCCTCAACTCGGTGCTGGTCAACGTCGCCCGCGCGGTCGGCCCGGCGGCGGCCGGTCTCATCATCGGCTGGGGCGGGCTGGGCATCTGCTTCCTGCTGAACGCGGCCAGTTTCGCCGCGGTCGTCTGGTCGCTGGTCCGGCTCGACCTGGGCGCCCTGACCACCCCGAAGCCGGTGCCGCGGGCCAAGGGCCAGCTGCGGGAGGGGCTCTCCTACGTCCGGCACGAACCGGACCTGTTGGTGCCGCTGCTGATGATGGCGCTGGTCGGCTGCCTGGCCTACGAGTTCCAGGTGGTGCTGCCCATCGTCGCCGAGGAGACGTTCGGCGGCGACGCCCGCATCTACGGGTTCATGACCGCGTCGATGGGCGTCGGCGCGGTGATCGGCGGATTGTGGGTCGCCGCCCGCGGCCGTACCGGCACCCGGGCGATGATCCGCACGTCGATCGCCTTCGGCGTGGTGATCGCGGCCGCGGCGCTCGCCCCGAACCTGACGCTGGAGTACCTGGCCCTCGCGCTGGTCGGCGGGGTCAGCATCGGCTTCCTGTCCAAGGGCAACAGCACGCTGCAGCTGTCGGCCGCACCGCAGATGCGGGGCCGGGTGATGGCGTTGTGGAGTGTGGCGTTCCTGGGTTCCACACCGATCGGCGGCCCCGTCGCCGGTGCGGTCAGCGAGTACTTCGGCGGCCGGGTCGGACTGCTGATGGGAGCGGTGGCCTGCCTCCTCGCGGCCGCGCTCGGGACCCTGGTCCTGCGGCGCGCCCGACCGGTCCGGGCCGCCTGACCGGCGCCGGACGACCGGCGGTGATCACGCCCAGTCGGGGCGGCGGTGACGCTCTGGCACTCTGGACCGCATGTGGAGACGGCGCCGCGGGCTGCTGATCGGGTTGGCCGTGGCGCTGGTGGCCGTGCTGGCGGTGGTGGTGTGGCCGAAGGGCACGGTGGCCGCCGCGCCGACCGACGACGTCACGTTCACCGCGCCGGGTGGTGCGGGCGAGGACCCCACCGTCACGCTGGACGCGACCATCTACCGGCCCGAGGTGACCCCGGCTCCGGCGGTCATCCTCGCCCACGGTCTCGGCGGCACGAAGGCGTCCGTCGCCGACGACGCGCAGGACCTCGCCGCCGCCGGCTACGTCGTCCTCGCCTACACCGCCCGCGGATTCGGCGCCTCCACCGGACACGTGCACCTGGACTCCCTCGACTACGAGGCCCAGGACGGCAAGGCCGCGGTCGACTACCTGGCCACCCGCGGCGATCTGGTGCTGCAGGACGGCGACGGCGACCCGCGGGTCGGCGTCATGGGCGGCTCGTACGGCGGGGCGCTGGCCCTGATGCTGGGCGGCATCGACCCACGGGTGGACGCGGTGGTGCCGCTGATCACCTGGCACAGCCTGTCCGACGCGCTGTTCCCGAACTTCGCCGATGCCGGAGCCGACGGTGACGGCCTGGACGGCGTGTTCAAGAAGTACTGGGCGTCGGTGCTGGTCACCTCGATCAGCCTGTCCGGCGGCGCCGGGGGCGCCGGCGGACGGGGTGGGCTCGG
>JBQGEH010000307.1:0-2177 GCA_052039515.1 Nakamurella sp.
CGCTCGACAGCCCGACCTGGGTGTGCGGCCCAGCCTCGAGGGTCGCGCGGGCGTCTTCCGTCCACGCGGCCGACATGTCGGCGCGTGGACCGACTCGCCAGCGGGCATCGCACCGAGGCCACTCACCACCACCGACGGCTCCCGGGACGTGACGCGGAGCCACCACTAGGGTGAGCCGCATGTCTGCGGTCCTCTCGGTGAACGTCGCGTCGTCGCCCGCCAAGCTGGCCGGTCGCGCCCGGCTGAGCGGCATCCACAAGCAACCGGTCGACCACGCCGTGGACGTCACCGCCCCCGGACCCAAGGGCGTCGGCGCCGGCGGGCTGGCCGGTGACACCGTGTGCGACCTGCGCCACCACGGCGGCGACGACCAGGCGGTGTACGCCTACGGCCGCGAGGACCTGGACTGGTGGGAGCGGGAGCTGGACCGGGAACTGCCCAGCGGGTGCTTCGGGGAGAACCTCACCACGTCCGGCATCAACATCACCGCGGCGCTGGTCGGCGAGCAGTGGCTGATCGGCGGCTCGCTGCTGCTGGAGGTGACGGTGCCGCGGATTCCGTGCGCGAGCTTCCAGTCCGCGCTCGGCGAGAAGCGCTGGGTGCGTCGGTTCACCGAACGGGGCGTGTCGGGGACCTACCTCAAGGTCCTCCGGCCGGGCTCGGTGCGCGCCGGCGACAGCATCGTCGTCGTGCAGCGGCCGCGGCACACCATCAGCAACTGGGTCGCGTTCCGGGCGATCACCGTCGAACCGGAGCTGCTGGACCTGATGGTGGACGTGCCCGACCTGCCGGCCGAACTCCAGGAGTCGGCGGCCAAGCGCGCGGCGGTGGCCCGGTGACGAGTCCGGACCAGGCCGCGGCGGATCTCGCCGCGTTCGTCGACGCCTCCCCCACCCCGTTCCACGCCTGCGAGACCGCGGCCGCGCTGCTGGACGCCGCCGGGTTCGCCCGGCACGCCGAGACCGACGCCTGGCCGACGGAGCCCGGCCGCGGCTACCTCATCCGCGGCGGCTCACTGGTCGCGTGGGACACCCGCCACGCGGCCGGTCCGGCGACGCCGTTCCGGATCGTGGCGGCCCACACCGATTCCCCGAACCTGCGCCTGAAGCCGCAGCCCGACCTGGCCCGCGCCGGGTGGCGGCTGGTCGGCGTCGAGGTGTACGGCGGGCCGCTGCTGTCGACCTGGCTGGACCGGGACCTGGGGTTGGCCGGGCGGCTGTCGTTGCGGAGCTCGGACGGGGTCGAGACCCGGCTGGTGCGGCTGGACGAGCCGCTGCTGCGGGTGTCGAACCTGGCGATCCACCTCAACCGCGGGGTGAACACCGAGGGCCTGGTGCTGAACCCGCAGCAGCACCTGGCGCCGCACTGGGCGCTCGGCGACGGTGCGGGCGACATCGTCGGACACCTGGCCGAGCGGCTCGATGTCGACCCCGGGGACGTCCTCGCGTGGGACCTGATGACGTTCGACCTGACGCCCGCCCGCCGGACCGGCGCGGACCTCGCGACGCTGGCATCAGCGCGGTTGGACAACCAGACGACCGCGTCGGCGGCGACCCGGGCGCTGATCGGGGCCGGGGCGCCGTCGACGCCGCAGCGACAGGTCGTCGTGCTGTTCGACCACGAGGAGGTCGGCAGCGTGTCCGAGCGGGGGGCCGGATCCGCGCTGCTCACGTCGGTACTCGAGCGGCTGGTGCTGGCCGACGGCGGCGGCCGCGAGGACCTGCTGCGGGCGCTGGCCGGGACGGTGATCCTGTCCGGCGACGCCGCGCACGCCACGCACCCGAACTACGCCGAGAAGCACGAACCGCAGCACACCGTCGCGATGAACGGCGGCCCGGTGCTCAAGATCAACAGCCAGCTGCGCTACGCCACCGACTCGGTGGGGGCTGCCCACGTCGAGCTGGCCGCCGAACGGGCCGGGGTGCCGCTGCAGCGTTTCGTCACCCGCACCGACCTGCCCTGCGGATCGACTGTCGGTCCGATGATCTCGGCGGCTACCGGAGCGACGACGGTCGACGTCGGGACGCCGACGCTGTCGATGCACTCGGCGCGGGAGCTGGCAGGCGTGGCGGACCAGGCCTGGTACGTGGACCTGCTGGGGTCGTTCCTGGCTACCTGACTCAGTTCTAGTGCATCCGCGGGTCGGGAGGCTCGCCGGATGGCCCGAAAAGTGGCCT
>JBQGEH010000308.1:0-9360 GCA_052039515.1 Nakamurella sp.
CCCGCCGCGATCGTGCAGATCGCCCGCGGCCTGTCCCTCGGCCTGGTCGCCGAGGGTGTGGAGACGCTGGACCAGCGGGACCGCCTCGTCGAGCTCGGCTTCCGCACCGGGCAGGGCTACCTCTTCGGCCGCGCGCAGCGCGGCTCCGACCTGGACGCCCAGGTCCGCGCCACCGGCGAGCCGGTCCGCGGGCACGGGACGGTGCTGCGGCTCGCGCGGTGAGGGTCAGCGGCCCCGGACCGACAGAACCCCCGTCCGGGCGGGTTCGCCGCCGGGCGGGGGTTCGTCGTCTGTCTCAACCAGAGTGCGCGAGGGGGGAGTTGAACCCCCACGTCCTTGCGGACACACGGACCTGAACCGTGCGCGTCTGCCATTTCGCCACTCGCGCGAGCAACCCGACGAGGTTATCACCGGGCTCGCCGCCCACCCAAATCGCGGACGTCGGACCCCGCCCCGCGGCGACTCAGCGACAGCTCCGCCCACTCAGCGACGGCTCCGGGTGGGTGCAGC
Organism: Nakamurella sp.; assembly: GCA_052039515.1. GTDB lineage: Bacteria > Actinomycetota > Actinomycetes > Mycobacteriales > Nakamurellaceae > Nakamurella. Next base: position 511 of record JBQGEH010000308.1, read on the forward strand.
TGTCGCTGGGTCGCCGGAATCGTCGCGGAGTCGCCCACCAGGCCCGCCGCGCCCCCCGCCACCCCCACACGAAATCCCCCGCACAGGCAACGCGCACGCCCCCCACACGTCCACCAACAGCTGCGGACGTCCCGCTCAGAGACCCGCCGTCACGGGCCCGGTGCGGAGTCCGACCGTTAACCTCACACTCAGACCGCACGTGACACGACACCCAGGGGGTGACCGATGGGCATCATCCAGAGCTTCGAGCGCCGGCTCCAGGGCGCCGTCGGCAACACCTTCGCCCGTCTCTTCGGCGGCTCGGTCCATCCGTCCGAGGTGATCACCGCCCTGCAGGACGAGGCCAACGAGAAGCTGTCCCGCGACGGCGGCCGGCTCGTCGCCCCCAACCACTTCGTCGTCCGGCTCGGCCCGACCGACCGCAAGGGCATCGGCGAGGACGAGAAGCGGGTCGCCACCGCCCTGTCCGACACGCTCCGCGAGTACCTGCAGGAGCAGGGTTACGACACCTTCGGGGCGATCGAGGTGGAGCTGGAGGAGGCACCCTCGCTGCACACCGGCCAGTTCCGGATCAGCTCGCTGGTCGACCCGGACGCCGGTGCCCGCCGTCCGCAGCGCAACGACCGCGACGAGCCGTACCAGCCGCCCGCCCCGGCGGCGCCGCATCCCGGCCCGTACAGCAACGACCGGCAGCCCGAGTACCAGCGGGACTACGGTCGCCAGCCCGACCCGTATGCCGACCAGGGCTACCAGCACGGCTACGCCCCGCAGGGCCCTGACCCCCGGTACGCCACTCAGCAGGCCGATCCCCGCTACGCCGACCCCCGGTACGCCGACCAGCAGCACTACGGCCGCTACCCCGAGGTCGTGGCCGCGCTCTACGTCGACGACGGCTCCGGCCGCAGCTATCAGCTCCGCCCGGGCTCCAACATCGTCGGCCGCGGTCAGGACGCCGCCTTCCGGCTCCCCGACACCTCGGTGTCCCGGCGTCACCTGGACGTCTACTTCGACGGCCACATCGCGGTCATGCACGACCTGGGCTCCACCAACGGCACGACCGTCAACGGCACGGTCGTGCAGACCTGGCAGCTGGCCGACGGCGACGTCATCCGTCTCGGCCACTCCACGATCATCTTCAGCCAGCGAGGGTAGGACCGTGCCCGCGTTCGTCCTCCAGATCACCCGGGTCGGCTTCCTGCTGCTGCTCTGGCTGTTCGTCTACGCCGCGATCCGCACGATCCGCGCCGACATCCGGGTGCTGGCGTCCAGCGAGCCGCGGGACACCCGCCGGGCCCGCCGCGAGCGCGCGGTGGCCGCGCAACCGGTGCAGAGCGGACCGCCGCGGCAGCTCACCGTCACCGCCGGGCACCTGTCCGGCACCCGTGTCGAGTTGACCGGGGCGCCGGTGCTGATCGGCCGGGCCGACGACTCGACGCTCATCCTGGACGACGACTACGCCTCCACCCGGCACGCCCGGCTCAGCCTGCAGGGCAACAGCTACTGGCTCGAGGACCTCGGCTCCACCAACGGCACCTACCTGGACCGGACGAGGGTGAGCACCCCCGTCCCGGTCCCCGTCCTGACCCCCATCCGCATCGGCCGTACGGTCTTCGAGCTGCGGCCGTGACCGGCAGGCCGTCGCCATGACCCACACCCTGCGCTACGCGGCCCGGACCGACCGCGGTCTGCTGCGCGCCAACAACCAGGACTCGGTCTTCGCCGGCAACCGGCTGCTGGTGGTCGCCGACGGCATGGGCGGCCACGTCGCCGGCGACACCGCGTCCCGGCTGGCCGTTGCCGCGTTCGCCCCGCTGGACCAGTACGACCCGCACGGCCGCGACCTGCTGACGCCGCTGGAGCACGCCACCGAGGACGGCAACGAGGCCATCGCCGACATGGTGTCGGAGGACCCGCAGCTGGACGGCATGGGCACCACGGTCACCGCGCTGATGTTCGACGGCCCGCGGCTGGGCATCGCCCACGTCGGCGACTCCCGGGCCTACCTGTGGCGCGGCGGGGTGCTGTCGCAGATCACCCACGACGACACCTTCGTCCAGTCGCTCATCGACGAGGGCCGCATCACCGAGGACGAGGCCGCCCACCACCCCCAGCGGTCGCTGCTGCTGCGCGCCCTGAACGGGGGCTCCGACGTCGAGCCCACGCTGAGCATGCGCGAGGCGAAGGTCGGCGACCGCTACCTCATCTGCTCCGACGGCCTGTCCGGGGTGGTCTCGGCCGAAGCCATCGCCGACACCCTGGCCAGCTACGAGACCGCCGAGGCGGCCGACCGGCTCATCGAACTGGCGCTGCGCGGCGGCGGCCCGGACAACGTCACCGTCATCGTCGCCGACGTCGTCGACCTCGGGCACACCGCACCGGTCGAGGAGGCCGCAGCCGGACCGCTCGACGTCGACGCCACCGGACCGCTGTCGGACCTGCGGTTCACCAAGCGGATGCCCCGGGTCGCACTGCCCCGCGAACCCGACGTCGCCGCGCTGGCCGCCGCCGAGGCCGCCCGGCGCTCCGCCGCTCCGGCCCCCGGCCGCCGCCGCTTCGACGCCGCCGACGACGACCTCGACGACGACCTGGACGACCTCGGTCCGGACGACCTGGACGACCTGGAACTCGACGACGACGACCCGGGCGACGGTCCCGACCGGCCGGCCCGGACGGCACCCGCCCGGCCGAGCCGGGCCCGCCGCTGGGTGCGCCGCATCGGGCTGGCCGTCGCGATCGTGGCGTTGCTGCTGGTCGGCGGCGTCCTCGGGGTGAACTGGGTGGGCACCCAGTACTACGTCGGCGACAACAACGGCCAGGTCGCGGTGTTCCGCGGGGTCGACGGGTCGGTGCTCGGCATCGACCTGTCGTCGGCGCAGGAGGGCTCGTGCTGGAGCCCCACCCCCGGATGCGTCCCGTTGCACACCACCGACCTGGTGCCGGCCGCCCGCGACCAGGTCATCGCCGGCATCCCGGCCTCCGACCTGCAGAACGCCCGGGAGATCCTGCTCCGGCTGGACGGCCAGAAGCTGCCGCTGTGCTCCAGCTTCACGGCCCCGACCACCACCCCGACACCGACACCGACACCGGAGACCACCGCGTCCGGGGACACCGCGGCGACCGCGACGGCCACCACCGACGCCACCGACCCCGTGGGCGTCACGGCTCCCGACACCATCAGCGACACCACCGGCGACCCCACCCCGCCCGCCACCACCGTCGGCACGAGCACGACCACCAGCGTCTCGGCCACCACGCTCGCGGTGCAGACACCGCAGCCCGACATCAACTGCCGGATCGGATGATGACCACCCGCGACAGCACCGGAGCCCGCATCCGCGTCCCCGTGGACGGCCCGCACACCTCCCACCGACCGCCCAGCGGCCGGGCCGCCGAGCTGGGCCTGCTCGTCCTCGTGGCCGTCATCGTCACCAGCGCCCTCACCCTGGTCGAGCTCAACCAGAGCCGCGCCGTGTCCTGGGACCTCGCCTGGTACGGCGGGGCGTTCCTGGCCGTCTTCGCCGTCGCCCACTTCATCGTCCGGGTGCTGGCCCCCTACGCCGATCCCCTGCTGCTGCCGTTGGTCGCGCTGCTCAACGGCCTCGGGTTGGTGATGATCCACCGGCTCGACCTGGCCGCCGCCGTCCGCGCCGGACTGCGCGGCACCGAGGCCCCCCGTCCGGAGGCGGTCGCCCAGCTGGTCTGGACCGGCGTGGGTCTGGTCTTCTTCCTGGTCGTGCTGATGGTGGTGAAGCACCACTCGGCGCTGCGCCAGTACGCCTACACCCTGGCCTTCGTCGGGCTCGTGTTCCTCGCCACCCCCGCCGTGCTCGGCCTGATCAGCCCCAGCCTCGCCCCCACCATCAACGGCGCCAACATCTGGCTGCGCATCCCCGGCGTGCTGTCCATCCAGCCGGCCGAGTTCACCAAGATCGCGCTGATCATCTTCGCCGCGTCCTACCTGGCCAGTAAGCGCACCGTGCTGTCCACCGCCGGCAAGAAGATCCTCGGCCTGGTGCTGCCCCGCGCCCGCGACCTCGGACCGTTGATGATCGCCGTCGTGGTCGCCCTCGGCGTGCTGTTCTACGGTAAGGACCTGGGCACCGCGCTGCTGCTGTTCGGGGTGTTCCTGGCGATGATCTACTTCGCCACCGGACGCGCGTCGTGGCTGATCATCGGCCTGCTCGCGTTCGCCGGCGGCGCGTACGTCGCCTACCTCAACTTCGGGCACGTCCGGCAGCGGGTCGACATCTGGCTCAACCCGTTCGCCGATCCGTTCAACGACGGCTACCAGCTCGTCCAGTCGCTGCTGTCGCTGGGCACCGGCGGCATCTTCGGCACCGGCCTGGGCGCCGGCCGGCCCGACTTCGTGCCGTTCGCCTCCACCGACTTCATCACCGCCGCCATCGGCGAGGAGCTCGGCCTGGTCGGACTGGCCGCCGTGCTGCTGTGCTACCTGGTGCTGGCCAGCCGCGGGATGCGCATCGGTGTCGCCGTCCGCGACGACTTCGGCAAGCTGCTCGCGGCCGGACTGGGCTTCTCGCTCGCCTTCCAGGTCTTCGTGGTCGTCGGCGGGGTCACCGCGCTCATCCCGCTGACCGGCCTGACCAGCCCGTTCCTGTCCTACGGAGGCTCCAGCCTGCTGGCCAACTACATCTCCATCGCCCTGCTGCTGCGGATCTCCGACGCCTCCCGCCGGCCCAAGCCCAGGCCCAAGCCGGCCGCCGCCCCGCTGTCCGACGCGATGACCCAGGTCGTCCCGGTCGGTGCGCTGCGCTCCGGTGACGACCCGGCCACCGGCCCCAAGACCCCGCCGGACGGCACCGCGTGAACCGCAACATCCGCCGCGGCGCCACCGCGATCATCGTGCTGGTGGTGGCCCTGCTGGCCAACGTCACCTGGATCCAGGTCGTGAAATCCTCGGACTACCGCAACGACCCCAACAACAAGCGCATCCTCTACGAGGAGGCCAGCCGCCAGCGTGGGCAGATCACCGCGGCCGGCGGGGTGGTGCTGGCCCAGTCGACGGAGTCCGACGACTCCTACCGTTACCAGCGCGTCTATCCGACCGATCCGGCCGCGTACGCGAGCCTCACCGGCTACTACTCGCTGGCCTACGGGCCGACCCGGATGGAGGCCGCGCAGGACGACCTGCTGTCCGGCGACTCGGCCGACCTGCTCGTCGACCGGCTCGGCGACTTCCTCACCGGCCGGGATCCGCGCGGCGGCAACGTCGAGCTGACCATCCAGCCGTCGGTGCAGCAGGCCGCGTACCAGGCGCTGGTCGACGCCCAGGTGGTCGGCACGGTGGTCGCGCTGCGGCCGTCCACCGGCGAGGTGCTGGCGATGGCCTCCACCCCGAGCTTCGACCCCAACCTGATGGCCAGCCACAACGACAGCGCCCAGCGCGACGAGTACAACACCCTGTACAGCCCGGACGATCCGGCCGCCGCGAGCCCGGTGGACAATCGTGCGCTGGACGACACCCTGCCGCCCGGTTCGACGTTCAAGCTGGTCGTCGCGGCCGCCGCGCTGTCGCAGGGCGCGGCCTACAACCCGCAGACCCCGCTGACCAGTGCGGGCGCGATCACCCTGCCCGGCACCGACGGGGTGCAGCTGCGCAACTTCAACCGCGGCAACTGCGCCGGCAGCTCCTCGGACGTGACGATGACGGTGGCGCTCGCGCACTCCTGCAACACCGCCTTCGCCGACCTCGGCATGCAGCTCGGCGGGGACGCCATCCGGCGGCAGGCCGCGGCGTTCGGCATCGACGGGGACCGCTTCAACGTCGGTCTCGCCGACGGCTCGTCGTCCAGCGGCGGTCTCGTCGCGCAGGGCTCGCGGCTGGGCGAGATGGCCGACCAGGCCGCCGTCGCCCAGTCCTCGATCGGCCAGCGCGACGTCGCCCTCACCCCGATGCAGACCGCGATCATCGCCGCGACCATCGCCAACAAAGGGGTCCGGATGGCGCCGTACCTGATCGCCCGGACCACCGCACCCGACCTCAAGGAGCTGTCGGCAGCGGTGCCGACGGTCGCCAACGAGAACGCCATCACGCCCGAGGTGGCCGCCGACCTGACCGCGATGATGCAGGAGTCGGAGCAGGTGACCCTGGCCAACGCGGGGGGCACCCCGATCCAGGGGGTGAGCATCGCGTCCAAGACCGGCACCGCCGAGCACGGCACCAACCCCAGCGACACCAAGACCAACCCGCCGTACGTCTCCTACTCGGCGTTCGCGCCGGCGGAGAACCCGCAGGTCGCGGTGGTCGTGTTCATCGAGAGCGGCGCCAACGTCAGTGCCGACGCCACCGGCGGTGTGGTCGCCGCCCCGATCGGCCGGCAGGTCATCGCCGCCGCCCTGCAAGGCTCCTGATGGCCCTCCACCCCGGCCTCGTGCTGGCCCAGCGCTACCGGCTCACCCGGCGGATCGCCGTCGGGGGGATGGGTGAGGTGTGGGCGGCCACCGACCGCACCCTCGGCCGCGACATCGCCGTGAAGATCCTCAAGTCCGAGCTGACCTCGGACCCGGAGTTCGTCGGCCGGTTCCGCACCGAGGCCCAGATCACCGCCTCCCTCAACAACCCCGGCATCGCCGCCGTCTACGACTACGGCGAGACCGCCTCGCACCCGGACGGGCCGCAGGACACCGCGTTCCTGGTGATGGAGCTGGTCAGCGGCGAGCCGCTGTCGGCGGTGCTGGCCCGGATGCCGCGCATCCCCGTCGACCGGGTGCTCGACGTCCTGGAACAGAGCGGCCGGGCCCTGCAGGAGGCGCACGCCCGCGGCCTGGTGCACCGCGACATCAAGCCGGGCAACATCCTCATCACCCCGACCGGCCAGGTGAAGATCACCGACTTCGGCATCGCCAAGGTCGCCCACCAGGTCCCGGTGACCAAGGGCGGGCTGGTGATGGGCACCGCGCAGTACCTGTCGCCCGAGCAGGCCGCCGGTGACGACGCCCGGCCGGCCTCGGACGTCTACGCGCTCGGCATCGTCGCCTACGAGTGCCTGGCCGGCTACCGGCCGTTCGTCGGGGACAACCCGGTGATCGTGGCGATGGCGCAGATCCGCAACGAGCCGCCACCGCTGCCGGCCGACGTGCCCCCGGCCGTGGCCGAGCTGATCCGCCACGCCCTGCTGAAGAACCCCGCCCAGCGCTACCCCGACGGCGGCGCGTTCGCCGCCGCGGTCGCCGCCGTCCGGGCCGGCTACGCCCCGCCGCGCACCGGTGGGTTCGCCCGGCCCCCCGCCGCGGCGCTGCCGCCCACCCAGGTGTTCGCCGCGCCCCCGGCCACCCGCACCGCGGTCGCCGCAGCCCAGGCACGGCCGGCCGCGGTCGCCCCGGCACCGCGGCCCGCCGCCCGACCCAGCCGGCGCACCGGCCTGTCCGTGCTGATCGCGCTGCTCATCCTGGCGCTGGCCGGAGCGGTGGGAACCGCCCTGTACGTCCAGACGTCCTCCCAGACGGGTGCGGGGACCTCGCTCACATCCACGGCGGACCCGTCCCACCCTTTGAGAGAATCGACGATCGTGTCAACGAGTGAAGGCTGGTCATGACCACAACCGTCCCCCCGCTGGGGGAGCGCTACCAGATCGGCGAGACCCTCGGTTTCGGCGGGATGAGCGAGGTGCACCGCGGACGCGACCTGCGGCTGGGCCGCGACGTCGCGATCAAGGTGCTGCGCGCCGACCTCGCCCGCGACCCGTCGTTCCAGGCCCGGTTCCGCCGGGAGGCGCAGAACGCCGCGTCGCTGAACCACCCGGCGATCGTGGCCGTCTACGACACCGGCGAGACGGTCGGCGAGAACGGGCCGGTCCCCTACATCGTCATGGAGTACGTCAACGGCCAGACGCTGCGCGAGATCCTGCGCCGCGAGGGCGCGCTGCCGGCCCGCCGGGCGATGGAGATCATGGCCGACGTGTGCGCGGCGCTGGACTTCTCGCACCGCCATGGCATCGTCCACCGCGACGTCAAGCCCGCCAACATCATGCTGACCAAGGCCGGCGCGGTGAAGGTGATGGACTTCGGCATCGCCCGCGCGATGAGCGACGGCGGCGCCACCCAGACGGCCACCGCGGCCGTCATCGGCACCGCGCAGTACCTCTCCCCCGAGCAGGCCCGCGGCGAGACCGTGGACGCCCGCTCCGACGTGTACGCGACCGGCTGTGTGCTGTACGAGCTGCTCACCGGCACTCCGCCGTTCGTCGGCGACTCGCCGGTGGCGATCGCCTACCAGCACGTCCGGGAGGACCCGAAGCCGCCGAGCGAGGTCAACCCGCAGGTGCCGTCGGAGCTCGACGCCATCGTGCTCAAGGCGCTGAACAAGAACCCGCTGAACCGCTACCAGACCGCCGCCGAGATGCGCAGCGACATGGTCCGCGCGCTGTCCGGGCAGGCGGTGCACGCCACCCCGGTGATGAGCGACGACGAGCGCACCGAGCTGATGCGGGCCACGCCGGCCCGCACGCCGGCCGCGTCCATGCTGGCCCCGCCCTCGCGGGTGGCGCCGGTCGCGGTCGAGGACGTCGACGACGAGGACGCCCGGCGCAAGCGGGTGTGGGGCTTCGTCGGGGTGGGCCTGCTGTGCCTGGCCGTGCTGGGTGCGGCGATCTGGGTGACCATCTCGCTGACCTCCCGCCCGGTGCAGGCCAAGGAGGTGCCGGTACCGGCGCTGACCGACATGACCCAGGCCGAGGCAGTGGTCGCGGCCCGCGACGCGGGCTTCGAGATCGACCCGCAGGTGTCGTTCGTCGAGGTCGCCGAGGACCAGGTCGGCAAGGTGCAGGACCAGAACCCGAGCGCCCGGACGGTGCGCCCGACGACGGACAAGATCCGGCTGACCGTCGGTGC
>JBQGEH010000309.1:0-6456 GCA_052039515.1 Nakamurella sp.
CGCCGGGCGGCGACCCGCGGCGACGTCGCCCGGGCGGCCGGGGTGTCCACCCCGGTGGTCAGCTACGTCATCAACGACGGTCCTCGCAACGTCGCCCCGGACACCGCCGCCCGCGTCCGGGCCGCCATTGAGACCCTCGGCTACCGACCGAATCTCAGCGCCCGGGCGCTGCGGCTGGGCGCCACCGAGATGATCGGGCTGGTGCTGCCGGACTCGAGCAACCCGTTCTACGCCGAGTACGCGCTGGAGGTGGAGCGGGTCGCCGCCGAGCGCGGCCACGCGCTGGTGATGGCCAATTCCGGCGGTGATCCGGAGGCCGGGGCGCGACTGGTGGACGGGCTGGTCCGGCGCCAGGTGGTCGGGGTGCTCGTCGCCGGCCCGCTCCCGGACGTGGTCCCCGGCACCGCGTCCGTGCCCGTCGTGCTGCTCGACCGGGACGGCCCCGTGCCGGGGTTCACCGCGGTGGGCCCGGACTTCACCGCCGGGGCCGCCGCGGTCGTCGGGCACCTGCTCACTCGGCACGGCGTCGACACCGTCGTGCTGGCCACCGGACGGTCCGGCGCGTTCCTGCCCAACAGCCGCGAGCAGGGCTGGCGGGAGGCGCTGCTCCGGCACGGCCGACCCGAGGGTCGGATCGTGCGGGGCGCCTTCGACCGGGACGGCGGTTACGCGATGGGCCGCGAACTGCTCGCGGACGCCCGGCCGGCGGCCGTCTTCGCCACGTCCGACCTGCAGGCGGTGGGCGTGCTGCGTGCCCTGCACGAGGCCGGAGTGGACGTCCCCGGGGAGGTCGCGGTGGTCAGCTTCGACGGCACCAGCGAGTCGGCCTACTCCTGGCCGGGGCTCACCGTCGCCCGGCAGCCGGTGGCGGCGATGGCCCGGGCCGCGGTCGGTGCCGTGCTCGACGGGCCGGCGACCGTGGACGACTACCGGTCGTTCGACACCGAACTGGTCGTCCGCCGCTCGTGCGGCTGTCCGGCCTGACTCAGGCCCAGGGGCCCATCGCCTGCGACCACTCGCGGACGTCGGCGTTGCTGACCAGGCCGTTGGCGACGAACGGGTCGATGGTGAGCTGCTGGACGACGACGTCCGGGGACGCCGCCTGGAAGATCAGCAGCGCGCCCGGGTTCTCCTCGTCCACGTAGGGGCCGGCGGCCAGCAGGCTGCCCTCGGCCAGCAGTTCCCGCAGGTAGCCGCGGTGCGCCGCCCGGTACAGGTCGCGCTGGGCGTCCTGGGCCTTGTCGTAGGTGTAGTGGACGGCGAAGACGGCCATGCGGATGAGACCTCCGGTCGGATCGGGTCCCTCGACCCTATCGTCCGCGGGCGGGCGGCGGCCGCCGTGGGAGGGAGCGTGCAACCCCCGACGGCTCCGGCGGACGGCCGTGCAACCCTCCGGGCACCGGGGACCGTCACCTCTTCAGTCGAGCAGAGGAGACCTGATGCACCGCCGCCTGACCGCCGCCCTCGTCGCCGCCGGGTTGTTGGCCACCGGATGCGGCTCGGCCCTGCCCGGAACGACGACGTCCGGAGCGTCGACGACGTCGTCGCCCGGCGAGGCCGCCGGTCCGCGCCTGGTGTCAGCCGACGTCGCCCGGATCCCGGCGGGTGACCCGGTGGCCGCCGGCGCGGTGATGGCCGATTTCGGTACCGCGCTGTGGGGGGAGTTGCCCACCGACGGCACCCTCGCCATCAGTCCGTACTCGGTGTACGTGGCACTCGCAATGACCCGGCAGGGTGCGAGCGGGGAGGTGGCGGCCGAGCTGGACGCATTGCTGCGCACCCCCGACGCCGCCGCCGCCGTCACGGCGGTGGACGCCGCGCTGGCCGCGGCGCAACCCGCGGACGCCACCCCGGAGAACCCCGCCCCGACGATCGAGCCGGCCAACTCCCTGTGGGTGCAGGACGGCGCCATCGCGCAGCCCTTCCTGGACCGGGTCGGCGCCGGGTTCGGCGCGGGCGTGCACCTGCTCGACTACGCCGCCGATCCGGAGGCCGCCCGCACGGCGATCAACGCCTGGGTCGCCGAGCGCACCCGGGACCTCATTCCCGAGCTCATCCCCGCCGACGTCATCACCGAGCTGACGGTGCTGACGCTGGTCAACGCGCTGTACTTCGCCGCCGAGTGGGCCGTCCACTTCGAACCGACCGATGCGCCGCTGACCTTCACCACCGACGCTGGGACGACTGTGCAGGCGCCGGCGTTCGGCGCCGAGAAGTCGTTCGCGACCGCCACCGGCGACGGCTGGCGCTCGGTCACCCTGCCCTACACCGGGCGGACCACGGCGATGACGTTGATCGTCCCGGACGCGGGCCGCTTCGACGCCGTCCAGGACGCACTCGACGCCGACCTGCTCGCCGCGGCCACGGCGGGGGAATCCAGAGCGCTGCAGCTGACCGTGCCGTCGTTCTCCGTGGACGCCGCGTCCGGACTCACGCCCGCGCTGCAGGCGATGGGCGCGACCAGGATGTTCGAGGCGTCACGCTGGCCCGAACTGAACCCGGACACCGACATGCGGGTCGCCGACGTGGTCCATCAGGCGGTGGTCACCACCGACGACAAGGGCACGGTCGCCGCCGCGGCCACCGCGGTGATCATGGAGGCGACCTCCGCCGCCCCGGGCGATCCGGCGGTGTTCACGGTCGACCGGCCGTTCTTCTTCGTCATCCACGACACGACCACGAACGCCCCGCTGTTCCTCGGCCGGATCCTGGATCCGACGGTCTGAGAACGCACGGAGGCCCGCGACGCGGGGTGCGTCGCGGGCCTCCGGAACGGCGGGAACTCAGATGTCGAAGTACATCGCGAACTCGTGCGGGTGCGGCCGCAGCCGGATCGCGTCGATCTCCTCGCGCTTGAGGCGGATCCACATGTCGATGAGGTCCTCGGTGAAGACGCCACCCTCGAGCAGGTAGTCGTGGTCGGCCTCGAGGTTGTTGATGACGGCCTCGAGCGACGACGGCACCTGCGGGATGTTGGCGGCCTCCTCCGGCGGGAGCTCGTAGAGGTCCTTGTCGACCGGGGCCGGCGGCTCGATCTTGTTCTTGATGCCGTCCAGACCGGCCATCATCATCGCGGCGAACGCGAGGTACGGGTTGGCCGACGGGTCCGGGCAACGGAACTCGAGGCGCTTGGCCTTGGCGTTGGTGCCGGTCAGCGGGATGCGGATGCAGGCGGAGCGGTTACGGGCCGAGTACACCAGGTTGACCGGGGCCTCGTAGCCGGGGACGAGCCGGTGGAAGGAGTTCACGGTCGGGTTGGTGAACGCCAGCAGCGACGGCGCGTGGTGCAGCAGACCGCCGATGTAGTAGCGGGCCAGATCCGACAGGCCGCCGTAGCCGGCCTCGTCGTAGAACAGCGGCTTGCCGTCCTTCCACAGCGACTGGTGGGCGTGCATGCCCGAACCGTTGTCGCCGAACAGCGGCTTCGGCATGAAGGTGACGGTCTTGCCCGCGGCCCACGCGGTGTTCTTGATGACGTACTTGAACAGCATCACGTCGTCGGCCGAGTGCAGCAGGGTGTTGAACTTGTAGTTGATCTCGGCCTGGCCGCCGGTGCCCACCTCGTGGTGTCCACGCTCGATGTCGAAGCCGGACTCGATCAGGTTGGCCGTCATGTCCTCGCGGAGGTCGGCCTGGTGGTCGTACGGCGGAACCGGGAAGTAGCCGCCCTTGACGCGGGTCTTGTAGACCAGGTTGCCGCCATCCTCGCGGCGGCCGGTGTTCCACCAACCCTCCTCGGAGTCGACCTCGTAGAACGAGCCGTTCATCTTGGACTCGAAGCGCACGTCGTCGAAGACGTAGAACTCGGCCTCGGCGCCGAAGAAGCAGGTGTCGGCGAACCCGGTGGTGGCCAGGTACTCCTCGGCCTTGCGGGCGACGTTGCGCGGGTCGCGGGAGTACGGCTGCAGCGTGAGCGGGTCGTGCACGAAGAAGTTGCAGGTCAGCGTCTTGCGGCGGCGGAACGGGTCCAGCCGGGCGGTCGCCACGTCGGGCAGCAGCGTCATGTCCGACTCGTGGATCGACTGGAAGCCTCGGATCGAGGAGCCGTCGAAGGCCATACCGGCGGCGAGCGACTCGACGGTGACCGTCTTCGCCGGCACCGTCAGGTGGTTCATGATGCCGGGCAGGTCGCAGAAGCGGATGTCGAAGACCTCGACATCGTTGTCCGCGATGTAGGCGACCAGTTCTTCGGGACTGGAGAACAAGGACGAGCTCCTTCGCTTCAGGATGAGGTCCCGGCGGTCTGGGGTGGATCCGGGACGGGGGAGAGCGACGACGGCGTCACGGTCACCCGGGACGGTAGTACATGCTGTCGCGCCCGTGTTTCGCCACTGTGAACGGGCCGTAACGCGAGGCGCCGGGCCCTCCGGTCGGCTCAGCGGACCCGCCCGCGAAGGATGGCGGACGGGGATGTCGGCCGTATGTCGACGCGATGTCGGTCACCGACGGTGAGCGGAACCGCGACGCGACGGTGCGGTCGTGTTGGATGGCGGCAGGACGGTGGCGGCCCCGGGCACCACCACGACGGACAGGGGTGGGCGTGGCGGCTGGACGGCGGGAGCCGGTGACGGGAGAACCGGCCGAGTGGGCCGGCCGGTCGTTCGGCCTGCCCGCGGACGGTGTGGGCGCGGTGGCCGGACTCGGTCAGCGGGTCGGCGCGTTCGCCGTCGACGCGATCGTCGCGGCCCTGGTGGCGTGGGCTTTCACCGCCCCGGCCGCGCCGCAGAACTGGAGCCTGCTGGTGTGGGGCGTCGTCACCGTGCTGGGGGTCGGCGTACTCGGCACCACCCCGGGTCATCTGGTCGCCGGCACCCGGGTCGCCACCCTGCGGCCGGCCGGCAGCAGCCCCCGGGTCGGTTTCTGGGCGCTGCCGCGGACGGTGCTGATCGGATTGATCGTCCCGCCGCTCATCCAGGACCGGGACGGTCGCGGGCTGCACGACCGGCTCTGCCACACGATCGTGGTCCGCTCACGCTGACGGCCCCGACGCGGTGGCGTCGGGGCCGTCAGGACGTTCGCAAGCGCCGGGTCAGCGGCGGCGGGCGGCACGCTGGATGTTGCGGGCCTTCACGTTGGACGGGATCGGGCCCTTGGGGATGCCGGCCTGCGGGCTCCGTCCGGACAGTGCCTTGAGCTTGGTGTCCAGCTGCTCGACCTGGGCCGGGGAGATGTTGCGGGGCAGCTTGGTCAGCGTGGAGTTGAGCTTCTTCAGCGGCGTCTGCTTGTCCTCGTTGCCGACGACGATGTCGTAGATCGGCACGGTGTCACCGACGATGCGGGCCACGCGCTTCTTTTCCTGCGCGAGCAGCGGGATGACCCGCTGCGGGACGCCCTCGGCGATCAGCACCACACCGGGGCGACCGACCACGCGGTGCACGGCGTCGAACTGGGCGGTGCCGGCGATGGCGGGGGAGATCCGCCACTTGCCGCGCAGGTTGTTCTGCAATGACCAGGCCGCCGCACCTGGGGTGCCCTCGGCCTGCTTGTAGACGTTGGCCTGCACCCGGCGGGCGAAGATGAGCATCGCAGCGAGCGCGCCGAAGGTCAGGCCCAGGATCGGCCCGAAGATCCAGCCGAACAGCGCACCGCCGAACAGCAACGCGATCAGGCAGCCGACGAGGATGCCCCCGAGCAGGGCGAGGACCATCAGCGGGACGAGCTTCTTGTCGTCCTTGCGCTGCATCTGGAACGCCTGCCAGATCTGCTTGCGGCGCTCCTTGGAGGCGGCCTTGCGGGCCACCTTCGCGGTCTTCTTCTCGTCCTTGGTCAGCGTGACCTTCTTCGATCCCGCCGCACCCGCTGCTGCCTTGGCCATGGGGTCGAGTTTACGTCCCGGCGACCGCCGCGCTCGCCGTTCCCGGCGGGTCGTGCGGACCCGCCGGGCCGACGACTCAGACTGTCGAGGACGCGGCGACCACGCCCGCGGCGCGCCGCTCCTGCGCCTGCCGGTACAGGCTCCCGGCCTTGTACGACGAACGCACCAGCGGACCGCTCATGACGCCCGAGAAACCCATGTCCAGGGCCTCGTCCCGCAGCTCGACGAACTCCTGCGGCTTGACCCAGCGGTCGATCGGGTGGTGCCGGGGGCTGGGCCGCAGGTACTGGGTGATGGTCACGAGGTCACAGCCGGCTTCGACCAGGTCCCGCAGCGCCTCGGTGATTTCCTCGCGGGTCTCGCCCATGCCCAGGATCAGGTTGGACTTGGTGATCATCCCGGCCTCGCGGGCCATGGTGATGACGTCCAGCGAACGCTCGGACCGGAAGGCCGGCCGGATGCGTTTGAAGATCCGCGGCACGGTCTCCAGGTTGTGCGCGAACACCTCGGGCGCCGCGTCGAAGACCTGCTGCAGCAGGTGCCGGTGCCCGGAGAAGTCGGGGGTGAGGATCTCCACACCTGTCTTCGGGGCCAGCTCGTGGACCTTGCGGATGGTCTCCGCGTACAACCACGCACCCTCG
>JBQGEH010000310.1:0-7437 GCA_052039515.1 Nakamurella sp.
CTACCAGGTGCACTCCCTGACGCTGGACAGCCCGCTCTGGACCGAACCCGCCACCCTGCGCCGGCTGGCCGAGATCCGTTCACGTGGCGTCGAAGTCGGGTTCTCCACGTCCGGGCCGGAACAGGCGGCGGCGATCCGGCGGGGATTGGATCTGAACGTCGACGGGGTGCGATTGTTCACCAGCGTGCAGTCGACCTGGAACCTCCTCGAACCGTCCGCCGGCGAGGCGCTGGCCGAGGCCCACTCCGACGGCGTGCGGGTCGTGGTCAAGGAGGCGCTGGCCAACGGCCGGCTGGCGGGACACCCCGCGCTGGCCGGTGACGCCCCCGCGGACCGCGTCGCCCTGGCCGCCGCCGTGAGCCGGCCCTGGGCCGACGTCGTCCTGACCGGTGCGGTGACCGAGGCGCAGCTGCGGAGCAATGCGGCGGCGACCCGTCTGACGGTCGACGCGACCGCGTTCGCGGACCTGGCGCAGGCGCCGGCCGACTACTGGGCGGCGCGCAGTGCCCTCCCCTGGGGCTGAGCGCGGGCCTGGGGGTCAGCCGGCGCGGCGATCGGTGTCGGCCAGGGCGCGCACCGGATCGAGCGTCCGCACGGCCGGGTCGGGGTCCGCAACCCCGACCGCGGAGCCGGACGCGTCGTGGCGGACCACCCGGTCGCGGCCCGCCCGTTTCGCCTCGAAGAGGGCGGCGTCGGCCCGGTCGACGAGCGTCGGCAGCGGCTCACCGCCACCCTCCACGAGCCCGAAACTGACGGTGAAGGACGGCATCCCGGCCACCGTGACGGCCGCGGCGAGCCGCGCCCGGACGCCGTCCAGGATCGTCCGCGCCGCCTCCGCCTCGCAGCCCACCAGGGCGACCACGAATTCCTCCCCGCCCTGTCGGCAGACGAGGTCCTGAGCGCGCACCGAGCCGGACAGCACCTGGGCGAACAACCGCAGCGCGCGGTCGCCGGTCTCGTGACCGTAGGTGTCGTTGAGGGTCTTGAAGTGGTCCAGGTCGGCCATCGCCACGGACACCGACGAGGAGCCGCGCCGCGCCGCGGCGACCTTCTCCTCGAAGGCCCGCCGGTTCAGCAGCCCGGTGAGGCTGTCGGTGGCGGCCTGCAACTGGGTCTCGGCCATCACCCGCAGCAGCCCGATCCGGGCGCCACCGAGCTTGGACAGGGTGCCCAGATCCAGCACGGTGTCGTCGGCGACCTGGCTGCCGGCCTCGCCGGTGGAGTGGATCACGCCGACCGTGCGGCCCATGATCGACACCGGCACGCACACCGCCGAGACCGCGCCCTCGGCCCGGCCTCGCAGCTTTGGGCAGGCGTCGAGGTCGTCGCTGTGGTCGAACCGCTGCACCTGGGCGCGGCGGGCCGCCGGGCAGTGGTCCGGGGAGTCGACGCCGCACCCGGGCGCACCCGCCGCGGAACTGGCCATCCGGCTGAGGTGGGCGTGGCTGTTGTCGGCGAGCAGCAGCTCCGCGGGGGCCGTCGGGAGGATGGTGGCGAAGGACCGCTCGATGACGTCGATGACCTCGGGCTCACCCTCGGCCATGTCCAGGGCGTTGGCCAGCCGGGTCTCGAACTCCTGACGGTCGGCCTGCAGCTCCCGGCGGTGCGCCTCGTCCCGGGCCGCTCCCAGCGCGTCGGAGAGCTGATGGGTCAACGCGTCCACGAGCCGCACGCCGCGCGCCTGGTCGTTGGTCAGCAGTCGCAGTTTGATCAGCGCGACCGGCACGAACAACAGCGCGATCACCACGGCCACCGCGACGTAGCGCCAGGCGCCGGTGATGAACGGCTCGGTCACCAGCATGGCGACCACGGTGAGCACGGGCACCGAGACGGCACCAGCCACCGCGGCCCAGCGCAGCCGGGACCGGCTGCGGCGCTGCAGGTCGAGCCAGTCGGCTTCGCTCACGCCGGCACGGTCGATCGTGGTCATCGGAGGTTCTCTCGGGAGCAGTGACCGGACCGTCACGGCTCCGGGGCGACCCTGGCGTCGCTATCCGTCACCATACGTCACAAGTTGCTTGCTCGCAGTAACAATCTGCGATGGCCCTCGAGACGCGTCAGGGGCCGCTCCCGGTACGGGAACGGCCCCTGTCGACGTGCTGTCGGGATGACAGGATTTGAACCTGCGACCCCTTGACCCCCAGTCAAGTGCGCTACCAAGCTGCGCCACATCCCGGTCGAGCCCGGCGGACCGGGCGGGACAAGACTACCGCAGCTTCGAGCGTGCCCCCGACGGGTTTCGGCTCGGCGGGAACGGGGAGCGGGCGGCGTCGAACCGATACGTGTCCGTTCACGTACTTCCCACCAGACGCCGCCATACTCACCGTCCTGCACCACTCCTGCACCCGCGCGGGCCTCCGCCGACCGAAGGGACCTCATGTTCGACACCGCGTTCGGCCTCCCCCTGCACCCGCTGGTCGTGCACCTGGTGGTGGTGTTCCTGCCGCTCGCCTCCGTCGCGGTGCTGCTCGCCGCGCTGTGGCCGCGGTTCCGCCGCTGGGCCGGGCCGCTGCCGCTGGCGCTGGCCGTCATCGGCACCGCGGCGGTGCCGGTCGCGACCGAGTCCGGTGAGGCGCTCGCCGGGACCGGCCTCGGCCAGCTGCCGCTGGTGCAGACGCACTCCGGGCTGGGCGACCAGATGATCTGGTGGGCGCTCGGACTGGTCGTCGCGGCGGCGGCCGTCTACTGGCTGCACCTGCGAACGCGCCGGGCCGACAGCGGCACCCGGCCCGGCCAGGGCGTCGTCGCCGGCATCGCCGTCCTCGCCGCGGTGGCGGCGATCGGCACCGGTGTGCACATCTACCGGGTCGGCGAGAGCGGGGCCCGGGCGGTCTGGGGCGACACCACGATCTCCAGCCAGGGCTGACTCCGTCAGGACAGCGTCAAGATCCCGATCTCCGGCGTCAGGACAGCGTCAAGATCGCCGCTGACGCCCCGGGCACCGCCGCAGGCTGATCCCGATCCCGCACCGAGCGGGGTCGGGAGGAGTACGCGGCCGTGGCCGACCTGGTGTTCGTTCTGGTGATCATCGCGGGGTACGCCCTGTGCCTCTGGACGCTGCGCGCCCTGCAGTCGCCGCGGTCGAAGTGATGACGACCGCCGTCCTGCTGGTGCTCAGCGCCGCGTTGATCGTCTACCTGCTGGTGGCGCTGCTGTCCCCGGAGCGGTTCTGATGAGCCCGGCCCTTGCGGCGGCCCTGCAGATCGTCTTCGTCCTCGTCGTGCTGGCCGTGGTGTACGTGCCGCTCGGGGACCACATGGCCCGGGTCTACACCAGCGCCCGGCACAGCCGGGTCGAGCGCGGCTTCTACCGCGTCGCCCGTATCGACCCGGCCACCGACCAGACCTGGGCCGGATACGCCGGCAGCCTGCTCGGATTCACCGGCGCGAGCATCGCGCTGCTCTACCTGCTGCAGCGCATCCAGGGGGTGCTGCCGCTGAGCAACGGGCTGTCCGGGGTGTCCCCCGCGGTCGCCTTCAACACCGCCATCTCGTTCGTCACCAACACGAACTGGCAGTCCTACGTCCCCGAGACGACGATGTCCAACCTCACCCAGATGATCGGGCTGACGGTGCAGAACTTCGTGTCCGCCTCGGTCGGGCTGGCCGTCGTGGTCGCGCTCATCCGCGGCTTCGTCCGCGTCGGCGGCGGTGGGCTCGGCAACTTCTGGGTCGACCTGGTGCGGGGCTGCCTGCGCATCCTGCTGCCGTTGTCCGTGCTGATCGCCGCCGTGCTGCTGACCCAGGGCGTCATCATGTCGCTGCACGCCTCGTTCGCCGCGACCGGACTGGACGGCGCCGCCCAGCAGATCGCGGTCGCCCCGGTCGCCTCGCAGGAGGCGATCAAGGAGCTCGGCACCAACGGTGGCGGCATCCTCAACGCCAACTCCGCGCACCCCTTCGAGAACCCCACCCCGCTGTCCAACGTCGTCGAGGTGCTCGCCATCCTCGTCATCCCGGTCGCGCTGACCCGGACCTTCGGCACGATGGTCGGCAACGTCCGGCAGGGGCTGACCATCCTCGGCGTGATGGCGGGCCTCTGGGGCGTGCTGCTGGGGCTGGCGACCTGGGCCGAGGCCCACGCCACCGGCGTCGCCGGTCAGGCGGCCGGCGCGATGCTCGAGGGCAAGGAGGTCCGCTTCGGCATCCCGAGCTCGGTCCTCTTCGCGGTCAGCACGACCGGAACGTCCACCGGCGCGGTGAACTCCATGCACGACAGCGCCTCGGCGGCCGGTGGCGGCCTGTACCTGCTGAACATGCTGTTCGGCGAGATCGCCCCCGGTGGCGTCGGTTCCGGCCTGTACGCGATGCTCGTCTTCGCCGTCATCGCCGTCTTCGTCGGCGGCCTGCTGGTCGGGCGCACCCCGGAGTACCTGGGCAAGAAGATCGGCCGCCGGGAGATCACCATGGCCGCGCTCAGCGTGCTCGTGATGCCCGCGCTCGTGCTGATCGGCGCCGGCATCGCCGTGGCCCTGCCCGGCACGCTGAGCGCCCAGGGCAACGGCGGCGATCCGGGCACGGCCGGCAGCATCCACGGCTTCTCCGTGTTGCTCTACGCCTACGCCTCGGCGGCCAACAACAACGGCAGCGCCTTCGCCGGCATCACCGTGACCAGCGACTGGTTCCAGACCTCGCTCGGCCTGGTCATGCTGTTCGGCCGCGTGCTGCCGATCCTGTTCATCCTCGCGCTGGCCGGCTCGCTGGCCGCGCAGCAGCGGACCCCGGCCTCGGTCGGGACGCTGCCCACCACCGGGGTGCTCTACGGCGTGCTGCTGTCCGGCGTCGTCGTCCTCGTCTCGGCTCTCACCTTCTTCCCGGCGCTGGCGCTGGGACCCCTCGCGGAGGCCCTGCTGTGACCGCACCATCCACCCTCGCACCCGACACCGTGTCCGAGACCCCCACCGGGGGTCACCGGGTCGCCACCGGCATCTTCCAGCCGCGGCAGCTGGTCGCCGCCCTGCCCGGCGCCGTGCGCAAGCTCGATCCGCGCCACCAGGCCCGCAACCCGGTGATGTTCGTCGTCTTCGTCGGCTCGATCGCCTCCACCGTGGTCGCGGTGCTGTCCCCCAGCCTGTTCGCCTGGCTCGTCGTGCTCTGGCTGTGGTTCACCGTCGTCTTCGCCAACCTCGCCGAATCGGTGGCCGAGGGCCGCGGCAAGGCCCAGGCGGCGACGCTGCGGCAGGCCAAGCGGGACACCGTCGCCCGCCGCCTCGCCCCCGACGGCACCGAGACCCGCGTGGCCGGCACCGATCTCACCATCGGCGACCGGGTCGTGGTGGAAGCCGGCGAGACCATCCCCGGGGACGGCGACATCGTCGAGGGCATCGCCACCGTCGACGAGTCGGCCATCACCGGCGAATCCGCCCCCGTGGTGCGCGAATCCGGCGGTGACCGGTGCGCGGTCACCGGCGGCACCACCGTGCTGTCGGACCGCATCGTCGTCGAGATCACCGCCAAGCCCGGTGAGTCGTTCGTCGACCGGATGATCGCCCTCGTCGAAGGCGCGGCCCGGCAGAAGACGCCGAACGAGATCGCGCTGAACATCCTGCTGGCCTCGCTGACCATCATCTTCCTGCTGGTCGTCGTGGCGGTCGGTCCGATGGCCGCCTACGGCGGTCAGGAGCAGGACCCGATCCGGCTGATCGCCCTGCTCGTCTGCCTCATCCCCACCACCATCGGCGCGCTGCTGTCGGCGATCGGCATCGCCGGCATGGACCGCCTGGTGCAGCGCAACGTACTGGCCATGAGCGGCCGCGCCGTCGAGGCCGCGGGCGACATCGACGTGCTGCTGATGGACAAGACCGGAACCATCACCTTCGGCAACCGGCGGGCCACCGCACTGCACCCGGTGGCCGGGATCGACGTCGCGGAACTGGCTGTCGCGGCGCGGATGTCGAGTCTGGCCGACGAGACCCCCGAGGGCCGCAGCATCGTCGAGCTGTGCGCGACGGAATTCGGCCTGCCGGCGGATCTCTCGACGTCGGAGCGTCAGGCGGAGTTCGTGCCGTTCACCGCCCAGACCCGGATGAGCGGCCTGGACGCCGACGGTCGGCAGATCCGCAAGGGCGCGGGCACCTCGGTGCTGGCCTGGGCCGTGGAGCGCGGCGGACAGGCCCCGGCCGAGCTGTCCCGGCTGGTCACCGAGGTGTCCCAGCGCGGCGGCACCCCGCTCGTGGTCGCGGTCGCCGGCAGCGACCGGCCCGCCGCGGTGCTCGGGGTCATCGAGCTGTCCGACGTGGTCAAGCCCAACATCGCCGCCCGCTTCGCCGACCTGCGGGCGATGGGCATCCGGACGGTGATGGTGACCGGGGACAACCCGGTGACCGCGAAGTCCATCGCCGCGCAGGCCGGCGTGGACGACTTCCTCGCCGAGGCGACCCCGGAGGACAAGCTCGCGCTGATCCGCCGCGAACAGGAGGGCGGCCGACTGGTCGCGATGACCGGCGACGGCACCAACGACGCCCCCGCGCTCGCCCAGGCCGACGTCGGGGTGGCCATGAACACCGGGACGTCGGCGGCCAAGGAGGCCGGCAACATGGTCGACCTGGACTCCGACCCGACCAAGCTGATCGAGATCGTCGAGATCGGCAAGCAGCTGCTCATCACCCGCGGTGCGCTGACCACGTTCTCGCTGGCCAACGACCTGGCCAAGTACTTCGCCATCCTGCCCGCGATGTTCAGCGGCATCTATCCGCAGCTCGACGCGCTCAACGTCATGCGGCTGGCCACCCCGGCGTCGGCCATCCTGTCCGCGGTCGTCTTCAACGCCCTGGTCATCGTGGTGCTGATCCCGCTGGCCCTCAGGGGTGTCAGCTACTCCCCCACCACCGCCGCCAAACTCCTGCAACGCAACCTGCTGGTGTACGGCCTCGGCGGTGTCCTCGTTCCCTTCGTCGGGATCTGGCTGATCGACCTCGTCGTGCGCCTCATCCCGGGAATCGGCTGATCCCCATGCGCGTCCTGTCCTCCCTGCGCCAGCTCGGCGCCGGCCTGCGAGTCCTGCTGCTGCTCACCGTCGTCCTCGGGGTCGTGTACCCGCTGGCCGTCTGGGGCCTGTCCCGCTTCGGCACCGCGTCGGCCGAGGGATCGGCGCTGCGCGACGACGCCGGCTGCGTCGTCGGCAGCGCGCTGATCGGAGGGGACCCGCAGGGGCCCGCGGGCGAACCCGACCCGTTCGTCCACCTGCGGCTGGACGGCGACACCGCCGCCGGTGACCCGTTCACCCCGGGTGACCCGGCCGCCGCGGATGCGAATGACCTGGGTCCCAACAACGAGACCCTGCTGGCCTTCGTGCAGGCCCGCCGGGAGGCCGTCGCCACCCGGGAGGGCGTGGACCCGGCCGCGGTGCCGGCCGACGCGGTGACCGCGTCCGGGTCCAGCGTGGATCCGCAGATCAGCCCCGCGTACGCGGCGCTGCAGGTGCCGCGGGAGGCCCGGG
>JBQGEH010000311.1:0-7403 GCA_052039515.1 Nakamurella sp.
GTCGTCGGGGTGGATGATGCGGGCCATCACCGTCGAGTCCTCGAGCAGGACCGACCCGGGTAGTCCGCAGATGGCCTCGAAGCCCTCGCTGACGTACCGGTGAGCGGGCGGATCGAACCCGCTGACCACGAAGACGGTCCGGGTGTCACCGACCGCGGCGGCCGTGTGGGCGGGCGGCACCGACGGCGCGGAGTGCTCCGAGGCGAACAGCCGGGGCTCCGGCGCAGACTTCGTCACCTCAACCCCCCGTCCCTGGACGACACGTCACACCCGATTCCCAGCATGACAGAAAGCACACGACATTTCACTCCGCGTAGTTCCAACGTGGTGGCGGTCACGGAGCGCTGGACGCCGCTCCGGCGTCGACCCGCGCGAAGCGGTCCAGCAGCCCCAGCACGTCGCGTACGTCGAGCGGTTTGGTGATGTAGGCGTCGGCTCCCGCGGCGAGCAGGCGGGCGATCTGGCCGGGGCTCGCGTCGGCGCTGGCCACGACTAGCGGCAGGGTCGCCCCTTCCGGCCGGCGCCGCACCGCCCGCAGCACGTCGATGCCGTCGACGTCAGGCAGATGCAGGTCGAGCAGCACCAGCGCCGGATCGCACTCGGCGATCAGGTCCAGACCCTGCCGGCCCCGGTCGGTGTGCACCAGTCGCCAGCCGGGCCGGCGCAGCAGGATGCGCTGCAGCAGCCGGACGTTGGAGTGGTTGTCCTCCACGTACAGCAGTGTGCTCGTCAGGCCGGCGGGAGGCGCGGCGACGACGGACGCCGTCGGCTCGACGGCGCCCGGCTCGACGTGGTCCGAGCGGGGCAGCGTGACCCCGAAGACGCTGCCGGTGCCGTACACCGACGCCGCGTCGAAGTGTCCACCCATGGCGGTGACCAGCCGCTGCGACAGCGCCAGCCCGATGCCGGCGCCCTCGATACCGGACGCCTGCTGTCCGAGCCGGTCGAACGGCACGAACAACCGGCCCATGTCCTCCTCGCGGATGCCCACCCCGCTGTCGGCCACCTCGAGACGGAGCTGCGCACCGCCCACCTCGGTCGCCGACAGCCGCACCCAGCCGCCCCGCCGGTTGTACTTGATCGCGTTGCCGACCAGGTTGAGCAGGACCTGGCGGAGCCGCCGCTGATCGGCCTGCACGAACAGGTCCGCAGGCCCGGGCTCGCCCAGCTGCAGGGTGACCCCCGCCTCCTCGGCCTGCGCACCGGCGAGCCGGACCGCATCCTGCAGGGCGGCACCGACGTGCACCGCCTCGACCGACATCTCGAGCCGGTCGGCCTCGATGCCCGCGATGTCCAGGACGTCGTTGATCAGGGCCAGCAGGTGACGTCCGCCGCGGATGATGTACCCGACCGAGTCGGCCTGACCCGGGGTCAGCTCGTCCATCTCGAGCAGTTGGGCGAAGCCCAGGACCGCGTTCAACGGTGTCCGCAGCTCGTGGCTCATCCGGGACAGGAACTCGTTCTTGGCGGCGTTGGCCCGGTCGGCCTCGGCCTGCGCGAACCGCAGCGCCGCTTCGGCCGACTTCCGGTCGGTGATGTCCTCGGTGGTGCCGGCCGCGCGGAAGATCTCGCCGTGCTCGTCCCGGACGGGACTGCGCCGCACCCGCAGCCACCGCAACTGGCCGTCGCTGCGCAGGATCCGGATCTCGTCGTCGTAGTCGCGGCCGGCCCGCACGTCGGCCAGGCTCGCGGCCCATTTGCGCAGATCGTCGGGGTGGGTGCGACCCGCCAACAGGCGCTCGACCGGCTCGTCGACGGTGTCCGGGTCGACGCCCAGGATCTGCAGGAAGGCCGGGTTCCACCAGATGATCCGGGGCGGGGAGCCGACGTCGGTGAGGGTGAAACCGACGGCGACGTTGTCGGCCAGCTGACGGAGCTTCTCCTCGTTCTCCTTCAGGGCCGCCAAGGTGGTCACCAGCTCGGTGATGTCCTCGGCCGTCCCGGCCACCCGGGCGAGGCCGCCCGCCGCGTCCAGCACCGGGGTCCGCCGGGACCGGATCCAGCGGACGCTGCCGTCGGGGCGCAGCACCCGGACGGTCTGCTCGGTGGAACGTCCGGCCAGGAAGTCGACCATCATGTCGCCGGCCCGGCCGCGGTCGTCGGGATGGATGGCGGTGATCACCGCGTCGCCGATCGCGGACAACTCGAGCTCCGTCGACAGACCCAGGATGTCGAGGTAGGCGCGGTTGACGAAGCTGAAGCGGCCGGGCTCGCCGGGGGCCAACGGCACCTCGTACATCGAGAAGCCGATGGAGGCGTGGTCGGCGAACTCCCGCATCAGTCGGGCCTCGACGTCCGTGCCGCGCGGCAGCAACTCCCAGGACCCGGACGGTCCCGGTGCCGACCCACCCGTCACCGGACCCACCCCTCGCACGACGACCCCCGGTTCCCCATCCGTGCATTCTCGCCGACCCCCCTCGACACCTCTCTGGCCGATCGGGCGAAGCGACCACCCGATCGGGTACTCCGAGGCGTGACGACGGCCGAGGCGCGGGCTCGACTCCCCGGTTCGAGGCGGTGACGACCACTCCGACCGGCGCGATGCTCAGGCGTCGGCCGGGTGCTCCTCGACCGTCCGCGAGTCGTCCAGCGTGAGGGCGCCGAGGACCGCCACCGCCCCGGCGAGGACGGTGAGCACCAGGTAGGCGACCCGCTCGCCGTGGAAGTAGGAGGCCACCAGCTCGGGGCTCCAGGCGCCCATCGGCAGCACGGTCACCACCAGCGCGGCGATGAGCGTGCCGATCAGCGCGGTGCCCACGCTGGTGCCGACCTCCTGGGCGGTGTCGTTGAGTGCGGCGCCCAGTGACGTCCGGTTGGCCGGCATGGCGTCGACCAGGCCGACGGCCGCGATCGTCATCACGGTGCGCAGACCGATCGTCATGACGACCATCCCGACCGCGATCGCGGCGTAGCCGTGGTCGACGGCGACGGCCATCCACCCCAGGCCGGCGGTCAGCGCGACCGCACCGGTCAGGCAGGCGATCCGCCGACCGAAGCGGGCGACGAGTCGCTCGGTCAGCGGCGTCGCGGCCAGCATCGTCACGATGAACGGCAGGTTCGCGAGCCCCGCCTTGATCGGGCTCCAACCGTAGGCGTACTGGAAGTGCAGGATCAGGCTGAACAGGACACCGGCCATCGCGATCGACGTGCCGACCTGGGCCAGCGCGGCCCCGCGGACCGTCCGGTCGCGCAGCAGGGCGAGGTCGAGCATCGGGAACGCGGCCCGGCGCTCACGGACGACGAATCCGACCACCGCGGCCACCGCCCCCAGCGCGGACAGCACCGTCGGCCACGACGTCCATCCGTGCTCGACGCCGCTGGTGAGGGTCCAGCAGCCGAGCCCGATGGCCAGGATGGTCAGCGCCGCACCCGGGAGGTCCAGCGCGTCGGAGGTGAGGTCCTCGGGGCGGTCCTTCGCGACGCCGAACCGGACGCCGAGGAAGGCCAGCAGCGCGATGGGGGCGTTGGCCAGCAGCAGCCATTCCCAGCTGACGTGGGCCAGCGCGGTGCCGCCGATGAGCGGCCCCAGGATGAAGCCGCTCATGCCGACGACGATCATCACCGTCATCGCCCGCATGCGCAGCAGCTGGTCGTCGAAGAGCCGGAAGACCAGGGAGTTGGTGATCGGCGCCATGGCGGCCGCGGCCACGCCGAGGCCGGCGCGGAGCGCGACCAGTTCGCCGGTGCTGGTGACGGCGAGCACGGCCAGGCTCATCAGGCCGAACGCGGCGAGCCCGAGCTGCAGCACCCGACGACGCCCGAAGCGGTCGGCGATCGACCCGGCGGTGAGCAGCAGACCACCGAAGGTCAGCGAGTAGGCGCCGGTGATCCACTGCAGCGAGGTGGTGCTGCCCTGCAGGTCGCGGCCGATGGTGGGCAGCGCGATGGTCAGCAGGGTGTTGTCCACCATCTCGACGAAGAAGGCGAGACACAGTGCGGCCAACGGGATCCAGGCGGCGCGCAGGGAGGTGTACGTGCGGGACGGGACAGGGGGCGCGGGGGTGGTGAGCGGTGCGGTCATGGGGACCTCCAGAGATCGAACGACGTTCGATAACCGAACGCTGTTCGAAAGATAGAACGTCGTTCGATAAAGTGCAAGGGTGAACCGCGACCGACGCACCGCTTCGCCTCCCCGCCCCCCGCGCCGCCGCGCCCAGCACTCGATGGAGGCGGTGCTCACCGAGGCGGTGGGCCTGCTGGACGAGGCCGGCGAAGCCGCCTTGACCTTCCGGGCGCTGGCGGGCCGGCTCGGTGGTGGCGTCGGCAGCATCTACTGGTACGTCCAGAACAAGGACGAGCTGCTCGACCGGGCTGCCGACCACGTCATGGACGGCGTGCTGGAGGCGACCGAGCCGTTCATCGCCGACGACGACCCGATCAACGCCCTCCGCCGGATCGGCGTCACCCTCTACGAGACCGCCGTCGACCGGCCGTGGCTGGGGCGCTACTTCATGCGCAACACCGGCTTCCAGCCGAACTCGCTGCGGTTCTACGAGCGCGTCGGCGGCCAGGTGCTGCGGCTGCACCTGCCGCCGCGGCAGTCCTTCCACGCCGCGTCCGCGGTCGTCGGCTTCGTCGTGGGACTGGCCGCCGACATGGGTCAGCAGCCCCCTGACGAGGTGCTCGCCGGCGACGTGGACCGGGACGAGTTCATGCACCGGGTGGTCACGGAGTGGGGGGCGCTGGACCGGGCCGAGTACCCGTTCCTGCACTACATCCTCGGCGAGTTCGAGGGACATGACGACGCCGACCAGTTCCGCGCCGGGCTGGACCTGCTGCTGGACGGTCTGCGCCGCCAGGCCGAGCGGTACGCACAGGGCTGACCGAGCGGGTCCGTCCGGCGGCAGACCCCGACCCAGGTCGCTGGTCCACCGGACCGTCGCTGCCTAACGTCCGAGGCATCCACCCCGACGATGCGGAGGCTGTCATGGCAGCAGACCAGGAGCACCCCACCCCGACGTCCGGCACCGTCCGGCGGCGGACGCTGCTGCAGGGGCTGGTCGCCGGCGGCGTCGTCGCCGGGGGGATGGCGCTGACCGCCGGCCCGGCTCAGGCGACCGGCGTGCGCGTGGCGGGCGCGACCGTGCGGCCGCCGACCCGGGCGGCTGCCCCGGCCCGGGACGACTGGGCCGGCTTCGATCGATCGGTCCAGTCCGCCTTCGATCAGCTCCGGATGGCCGGCGCCGCGGTCGCCGTGGTCAGCCGCGACGCGGTGCTGCACACCGCGACCTTCGGCCACGCCCAGCTCGCGGGCCGCCGCCGGGTCACCCCGGACACCCACTTCCTGGTCGCGTCGACCACCAAGTCGATGTCGTCGCTGCTGGTGGCGACCTACGTCGACGAGGGTCGGTTGTCGTGGGACCAACCGGTCGTCGACGCCTGGTCCGGGTTCCGGGCACCGACCGAGGAGATGACCCGCACGCTGCGGGTGCGCGACCTGCTCGGGATGGCCTCCGGGCTCGCCGAGCCACCCGCGGTGTCGACCTTCCACGAGGGCGACCCCACCCCGGACCAGCTGCTGCAGGCCACCGTCAACCTGCCGGTGATCGCCGACGCCCCGGACGAGAAGTACTTCTACAACAACACCGTGTACGCGTTGGGCGGCTATCTGCCCTTCCTCGCCGCCGGGGTCGCGGCCCGCGATCTCCCCGCCGCCTACGTCGCCGCGATGCGGGACCGGGTCTACGGGCCCGTCGGGATGGCCTCGGCCCGGATCGCCGACGACCCCCGCGGCCTGGTGGACGACTACGCCGTCGGGTACGGCCTGGACCTGCGTGGCCGCCGCGCCCGGCTCCCCTACGGCCCGGTCGGCAGCTACGCCCCGGTCGGCGGCACGCTGGCGACGATCGGCGACATGGCGGCCTACCTCCGGCTGCAGCTGCGCGGCGGCGAGTCGGCGGGCGGCACCCGGGTGGTGAGCACGGCGAACCTCGACGAGTGCCACCGGCCGCACGTGGACGTGCCGATCGCCGCCGAGTACGACCCCGACGCCCTCACCCAGGGGTACGCGCTGGGCTGGATCACCGAGACCTACCGGGACGGCACCACGCTGACCTGGCACACCGGCGGCATCGACGGATTCACCACCTACATAGGCTTCCTGCCCGGCCAGGACCTCGGGCTGGCCGTGCTGAGCAACACCAACGTCACGCCCAACGGCGCATGGTTCTACACCTACGTGCTCAACCTGCTGCTGAACCGGCGGCTGGGCCTCAACGCCGGGGTCACCGACAAGGCACTGGCCGCCGGGGCGGCCGGGATCGAGGCGAACGCGGCGGTGTACCGAAGCTCCGCGCCCGTCGACGCCCGGGCCACCGCCCCCTGGCTCGGTCACTACGAAGCGGGCTACCGGATCGAACGCTGCGGACGGGAGCTCACGGTGTACAACGGGCCCCGCCGGTTCCCGCTGCGGGCTCTGCCGGACGGGACCTACGTGGCGGCCGAGGGTTTCATCACCGGCGCGCCGGCGAAGCTCGAGCGCGACGCCGACGGCACCCCCACCTTCGGCTTCGTCGACATCGAGACCGCCCGCCGCACCACCGGTCTGGTGCGCTGAAGCAGTCTCGGGGTCAGGCCGGGTCGACGGCACCGCACCGTGGTGCCACGGTCGCGGGCGGGGCCGGTCGGTCGGTCAGCCTCGGAACAGGGAACGCGGCAGATCGAGGTCGACGTACTCGACCTGCGCGGTCCAGCCGCCCCCACCGCGGGATCCGCCGACACCGCTGAGCGCCACCACCATGCCGGTCTCCCGATCCAGGCGAACCACCCACGCCACCGGCAGATCGCCCGGGCGCTCGACCACCCACCCGTCCTCGGCCGCGCGGGTCCGGTCGGCCTGCGCCCCGTCGAGGAGCGGACAACAGGAGCACCGCGCCCGGTAGGACGGCGTCGTGACGATCTGCGCCTCCCACGCCGGCCGGCCGTAGTGGTCGACCTCGCAGGGACCGTCGACCACGGCGATCGGGGAGCGCGACGGGGACCAGCTCCGTCCGTCGTCGACAGGATCCACCCCGTCGGCGAGTTCGAACGGGTGGAGCATCGCCACCCACCGGTAGTTCTGGAAGAGCGGATCGTCGTAACGCTCGGGCATGTCCCAGTCACCGGGGCGGCGAGCGACGAGACCGTCGGCCCGGTACACAGTCTCGCCCCCGACGGGTGGCGGCCCCAGATCGGCCCGGCCGTGCCAGCCCGCCTGAACCAGGCGCCCGTCCGGTGTTTCGATGCGCAGCCCGTGCGGCCGGTGGACGAACGCCCGCAGCGTCCCGGTCCCCGGTACGGGCGGCTCGTCGAAGGTCATCGTGAATTGCAGGGTGCGCCAGAGCCACGGTGACGACCGGGCCAGCGCCCGGAAGTCGTCGAGGTTCGGCACGGGTGGAACCGTACGCTGCGGCCGGTCCGGTCCG